>JAGWUO010000016.1 GCA_028868395.1 Cytophagales bacterium
ACCCAATAAAGTAATGATAGTCGGATCCGCGTTCCACTCAACAAATAATAAGCTCATAGTATTCTAGTCTTTCGACCAAAATTAAACATTATTTCTTTGAGTTGTTCACCAAAACTTGGATAGTCTTTTTGAATAGTTTAGCAGGATATAAACGATGAGGAAAGCCTAAAGACATGGCTTGAAAGCTACAAAAAACGAGTAAAACTAGAAGTAGATGACGTTTTTTCATGGTTAACTATTAAATCGTATGCAAAGATATAAAACAAAAGGTACTTTGCAATACAAGGTACTATAAATTATCAACTAAGTGGTAATTTTGTAGACTAGATGCGCCCATTCGTCGATTGGTTGCATCTATCCTTCCATTTTTCAACGAAGAGCTATATTATTGTGTCAGATTAACCGTTTGATAAACCAAATCAAATTTATCCTTATGAAAACGAAATTATCTTTAATCGCCTTGGTATCTGTTCTTGCACTAAATGCTTGCACAAAAGATCAAAATGTAGATCCTCAAAACACGTCAACGCTTGCCCCACAAGACGTACCGGTTCTTGTAACACAAGCTGTTGCAACTGTTTACCCGAAAGCAACCACCGTAGACTATTCCTCTTTACAAACAAATAGTCTCTATGTAGCAAACGTTACGACGCCTACGACTGAGGCTCAAGTAGTCGTTTCTAATAAGGGTACTATCAAAGAAGAGGCAGTGAAAATTGCAAAAACTGATTTACCTGCGGCTGTACTAGCCTATCTGGATACTAATTTCCCAGGTGCTACTTTTGAGCATGCTTCTAAAAAGACGAAAGGGGATAAATTAGGTTTCCGCGTTGAATTAATTTTCAACAACGAACACTATTCTATTTTCTTTGATCAAACTGGGGCATTTTTGAGCCAAGTGACCGGTTTACAAGGAAAACCTGGTAAGAAAGGCCCGGCACCAGCAGCGACTGAAATCGCCTTAGCAGATCTTCCAGCTCCTGTTCAAGCGGCTATCAACGGAATGACCTTCAAACGCGCTATTTTAACAAAAGACCCGAATGGCGTGTCTGTTTACCATATTCACGTGGACAAGGCTGGAGTTCCTTTTGATCTAGACATTGATGCAAATGGTAACGTTTTGAAATCGAAAGAGATGAATCAGAAGGGTCCTGATTTTGCCAAAATCGATTTAAAAACATTACCTGCCGGTTTAACTGCCTTTTTAAATAGCAATGCGGCTGGATTCACCATTGACTACGCGGTGGCCATTTCGAAAGATTCTATTATTGTCGAATACCATGTAGGAGTTACCATTGGTACAACTAAAAAAGAATTCCATTTAGATGCGAATTTCCAATTATTACCTAATCCTCCGGCAGGTCAGGGTGGACCTGGACATAATCCTCCAGCCTTAGCGATTACTAATTTAACAGCGAATGATTTGCCAGCTGCGATTAAAGCGTATTTAACGACAAATTATGCAGGATGGGCATTAGTGAAAGGTGCTAGCGCGGCTGTTGATAATGTGGTCAAAGATTACCACTTAATCATAGAGGTGGCTACAAAGAAATATATGCTCGAGTTTGATGGTAATGGAGCCTTCAAAAAAGCCATAGCTCTTTAAAAATAATAATTTGAGGTTGTTAAAAAAGGCTTGCAATTGCAAGCCTTTTTTATGTTATTAGAGTATGCAAAATATTGAACCATCCTTCCAGTGGGAGTCTCTCTACGTCGCTGCACGTGATAAAAAATCCCCCTTTTTTGGCAGGCACTATTCTCAAACCACCTATGAAAATGATATTTATGGCTACTATATTCACCCACTTTGGGATGATATTGGCTCTGAAACCCTTTTCTGCAAGATTCTATATACTGATTATTCCGCTAAGTACACTATTATTGAATTGTTAGGGGAATGGAATGATACGCTTCATAATGATGTGATGCATTTGAAGAGAACAGTCGTGGATCATTTAGTCGATGCGGGGATTAAGCATTTCATTTTAGTGGGTGAAAATGTGTTGAATTTTCATGGATCCTTCGAAGATGATTATTACGCGGAATGGTTTGAGGATGTGGAAGATGGATGGATAGCTGCGATGCATTTTGCGCCTTTTGTTGAGGAAGAATGGGCCAAATACAAGATTGATTATTACCTTAATTTTGGCGGAAACCTCCAAATTCCGAACTGGAGAACGCTAAAACCGGAGATGATATTTTTTATGATTGACAAACTATTGAAAAGACGATTAAATCCGTAAATTCGTACAAACCTATTATACCTTATGAAAAAATTATTTCTTTTAACCTTGCTGTGCGCAGGTCTATTCTCTTTTGCAGTAAACGCGAAAAAAGCAGACACCCGTTATTTCGAAATGCGCATCTACTATTGCCATCCAGGTAGATTAGACGCTTTAATCCAACGTTTCACGAATCATACAACAAAAATTTTCGAGAAGCACGGAATGACTAACGTAGGCTATTGGATCCCTACGAACAATACCGAAAATGCACTTTACTATATATTAGCCTATCCTTCTCAAGCTGCCCGAGATTCATCATGGAAGCATTTTAGTAGCGATCCTGAATGGAAAACAGTCTCTAAAAAATCTGAAGAAACAGGTAAAATTGTCGCTAAAGTGACCAGTGTATTTATGAATGCCACTGATTTTAGCCCTAAAATTAAACCTTCAGGTGGTCCAATAGATCAAGTTTTTGAACTACGTACTTATAGTCAATTGCCTGGTAGAAATCCAGCCATCTTAGCGCGATTCAGAGATCATACGATGAAAATTTTCAAAAAACACGATATCAAAAACATCGCGTATTTCACGACGATCGAAAAGGATCCTGCCGTTCAAAGTAAATTAGTGTATCTAGTGGCACATCCTTCAGAAGAGGCTGCAAAAGCAAATTGGACGGCCTTTGTGAATGACCCCAAGTGGAAGCAAGTGTCCACTGACTCAGAAAAAGATGGCAAGATTATTGAAAAAATCGAGTCAATCTTTATGACCCCTACATCGTTCTCAACTATTCGTTAAGCACTATGCTATTCATTAAAAAAGCACCGCTCCTATTCCTAGGTGGGATGATTAGCCTTGTTAGCCTAGGAATCCCCAAGATGATTAAAAACAAGAAAATCATCGCTGATTCCGTTCAAACCAAAGTGGCTACACTACAAGTCCCAGAAGGACTTGAAGTAAAACTCTTCGCTGCGGAACCTATGTTGATTAATCCGACCAATATCGATGTGGATTCGAAAGGTCGGGTTTGGGTATTAGAGGCCTACAACTACCGACCAGGAATCAACGGTAATCCGACCAATCCCCAGGGAGATCGCATCATCATTTTGGAAGATACAAATGGGGATGGACAGGCAGATAGTCGAAAAGTATTTTACCAATCGCCTGAGCTAAACGCGCCATTAGGTATTGCAGTCTTAGATTCGATGGTGATTGTATCCCAGAGCCCTTATATCTGGAAAATGTTTGATGATAACCGGGATGGCAAGGCGGACCGCAAGGAAGTGATGTTCTCTGGCATAGGTGGTGATCAGCACGATCATGGAGCGCATGCTTTTACGTTTGGTCCGGATGGAAAATTGTATTTTAACATCGGAAACGAAGGAAAGCAATTGTTAGATGCCAAAGGCAATCCGGTCTTAGATCAAGATGGAGACCCCATTGGACCGAAGAAATACCGCCAAGGAATGGTATTCCGTTGTAATTTAGACGGAAGCCATGTCGAGGTGTTAGGGCATAATTTTAGAAATAATTACGAAGTGGCGGTGGATTCCTATGGGGCACTTTGGCAATCAGATAATGATGACGATGGGAACAAAGGGGTGCGGATTAATGCCGTTTTCGAGCATGGAAACTATGGTTATGTGGATGAAATGACGGGCGAAGGCTGGTCAGTGAACCGGACGAATATCGAAAAAGAGATTCCTTTACGCCACTGGCACCTGAATGACCCAGGGGTTGTTCCTAATTTATTGCAAACGGGTGCCGGTTCACCCACGGGGATGATCATTTACGAGGGTAATTTATTGCCTTCCATCTTCCAAAATCAAATGATTCATACGGACGCCGGCCCTAATGTGGTTCGCTCCTATGCCACCACCCCTTGGGGTGCTGGATACGAGGCAAGAATCAATAATCTGATAACTTCGCGCGATCAATGGTTCAGACCAGCGGATGTGGCGGCTGCTCCCGATGGATCGCTTTTCGTCGCTGACTGGTACGATCCAGGCGTAGGAGGACATCAAGCAGGTGATCAGGCCAAAGGCCGTATCTACCGAATTGCTCCAAAAGGACACGCATATCAAAAAACAAGCTTCGATTTGAGTACGCCAGAATTAGCCTTCAAGGCGCTAGAAAATCCTAACTTAGAAATTCGTTTTCTAGCCTTTCAAGCATTGGAAAAAATGGGAGCAAAGGCGGAAAATGTATTGGAAAATGAATTCAACACGAATGAAAATCCGCGATTTAGAGCGCGTGCTTTTTGGGTGTTAAACAAGGGACCGCGTTCAAATGAGTTTATCCAAAAAGCTTTTGATCAAGCGAATCCAAACTTGAAGGCAATGGCCATTAGGGCAGCTAAGCAAAAACCCTTTTCGGAATGGTCCACACTGGCAACAAAAGCGGCAAAAGATCAACACGCTTCAGTTAGACGTGAATTAGCCATCGCCTTGCGCCATCTTTCTGCAGAGGAAGTGAATAAAATATGGGCAAGTCTAGCGATGCGCCACAATGGTAGCGACCGCTGGTATTTAGAAGCCTTAGGAATTGGAGCAGATGGAAATTGGGATGAGCGTTTTGCTGCCTATTCCGCATTAAAGCCTGAAAATTCGAAAGGTTATGCAGATGTCGTTTGGAGAGCGAGAACAGAGAAAGCGCTTCCTGCACTAATCGACTTAATTGGAAACACGAAATCGCTAGCCTATTTCCGTGCTTTGGATTTCATGCCAGGTGAACAGAAATCTGAGGCTCTATTTGGGCTTATCAAAGGTAAGTTTGCTGACGATGTCTCCGCACAATTAGAGGCATTACGACACATGAAACCGGCCTACATTGCTTCGCATCCTGAAGTAAAATCGATGCTTTCTACCTTACTTAAGCAAATTAATGGCAAACCTTATCTCGAATTAGTAGATTACTACCAATTGACGGAAGAAAGCCCACGTGTGTTAGGGATGATTTTAGCCGGTATAGAAGCCTCTAAATCTGGTCAAGTTTTGTATAATTTGCCTGGTGGTGCGGAATTAATCCGCTCGAAATTCTATGCGGGTAAAGAAGCAGAACAATTAGCGTTAATCGAAACATTGCGATGGCAAGGAAAAACAGAATCCGCTCAACTATTATATGAGGCCACAGCGAATCCTAAACTGAGCAAAACAGTTCAAATGCAGGCCGCACGCGTGATTGGAAATGCCTATCCTACGGAAGAATTTGTCTTGGACTTGCTAGAGAAAAAGAAAATCGCAACTGCTTATATTCCATTAGTCGTAGAAAGCCTTCAAAAAGCGTGGAGAAAGTCCATTCGAATGAAAGCAAATAGTTATTTAGACAAACATCAAACTGAAACCAAAAAAGCGCATCCTGCAATGGCAGAATTAATTAAAATGTCGGGAGATGCGGTGAAAGGTAAAGTGGTCTTTACGAATTCGTGTACGATGTGTCACGTTGTGAATAATGAAGGAATTGATTTGGGACCTAAACTAAGTGAAATAGGCACGAAATTATCGAAAGAAGGCATGTATATGTCCATTTTACACCCGAATGCTGGAATTGGATTTGGGTATGAAACCTTTGAGGTAAAGACAAAATCTGGTGATACCTATCAAGGGATCATTGTTTCCAAGAACGAAACGGACATCGTGTTGCGTATTCCAGGTGGAATTGTGAAAAGCTTTAAAACGTCCGCTTTAAAATCATACAAGCAATTACCAGAGTCATTGATGCCGGAAGGATTAGCCGATGGAATGAGTACCCCAGAATTAGTAGATCTAATCGAATATTTATCCACTTTAAAGAAGAAATAAGATGAATCGCCGTGATTTTGCCTCCATCTTGGGAGCTAGTTTACTGATTCCCTCCTTTTCAAAAGGATCTACATTGGCACGCGAAAAGCCATTTGAACTGAACTATGCACCCCATTTTGGGATGTTCAAAAACCACGCTGGACCTAATGAACTCGATCAACTGCAGTTTATGTACGATCAAGGATTTACCGCATTAGAGGACAATGAACTAATGGAAAGACCGGTCGCTTTACAAGAGAAAATCGGCGAGAAATTAGCCAAGCTCAACATGAAAATGGGGGTTTTCGTCATCAAGTTTGATGGATTTTTCGACAAGCAAACCATGACGACAGGCAAAAAGGAATGGACCGATTTATTCCTAGCATCTTGTCGAAAAGCGGTAGAAACTTCCAAGCGAGTGAATGCAAAATGGGCGACGGTGGTTCCCGGTAATTTCACCCGTGATCTTCCGATGGGAATTCAAACGGGCCATGTGATCGACAACCTGAAACGCGCGGTTGAAATCCTAGAACCTGCTGGCTTAACCATGGTTCTAGAACCATTGAGCGACAATTCGGACTTATTTTTGCGCCATTCAGATCAAACATACAGCATTTGCCGAGCGGTGAGCTCCCCTTCCTGCAAAATTCTTTTCGATATGTACCACATGCAGCGTAATGAAGGTAATCTAATCGCTAACATGGACAAATGCTGGGATGAAATTGCCTATTTACAAATTGGCGATAATCCAGGTCGTAAAGAACCAACTACGGGAGAGGTGAATTACCAAACTATTTTCAGACACTTAAAACAAAAAGGATATTCGGGCGTTTTGGGGATGGAACACGGAAATTCTAAGCCAGGAAAGGATGGCGAACTCGCATTAATCGAAGCATATCGTAAATCCGATGTTTAAAATTTGCATTTCTGAATTTTAATTTAGACATTCGCTTAATTATCTAATTAAGATGGACGCAAAATTCAAAGCAATCAACGATCCTACCCGGAGAGAGATCTTGCAATTCTTAGTCAATGGCCCTCAAAACGCCGGACAGATTGCCAGTCAGTTTGATATGAGTAAACCGAGTATTTCGCATCATTTGGATCTTTTAAAACAGGCCAAACTGATTCAAGCGGATAAAAAGGGGCAATTCATCGAGTACAAACTCGACAAGACCGGTTTTGAAGTCATTCATGCCTGGTTCAAAACATTCTCTACCTACTTTGAATTCCCTAAGCCTAAAATTAGAATCGAAATTTAATCTGTTTTATGATGTCTCTTCACCTGCCCAGCACTTTCCAATTTATACAGTCACATCTTCCAGCCCACACAAAAGGACTAGGAATCACTACGCTGTCTAAGCGTAATTTCTTCCAATCCATAGGTGATTATTTTGCAGAGAAATCTGGCAAAAAACGCGTTTCCTATGTAGCCGTAGGAGATGACTTTATCACGCAATTGCATTTTCAAGGAGAGAATTTAATCGCTGAGAAAACGATCCAATTAGCTCAATTAGACCATTTTTATGTTTCTGAAGGTCAAACACCGGATGGAATCATTCACCACTTGTCTTGTGATGCTACGGTCATCGTTTCTGCGAAGAAAATGGAAGATCACCACATTAAGATTCTTCCTTGCTTATTAGGTGAAAACGCGAGTAATGTTCAAGCTATCCAAAGCATTCAGTGGGCACAAGAATCAAAGAAAGTGTTGACAGAAATCTTAAAAGGCTGGCCGGAACAAATAGCAAAGAACAAAGCAAAAATAGCAAACGAGAACGCTTAATTCTCTGCTATTTTCTGATCTACTTTCAAGTCAAACAGTTCTTTTGAAGTAATAGCTACGAGGCTGACTAATACCATCGTTACACCTGCACCAATTAGTACAGATGGGACGGTGCCAAAAATTTTAGCGGCCACACCTGATTCAAAGGCACCCATTTCATTCGAAGTGCTGACGAATACACCGTTTACGGAGGATACTCGCCCCCTCATTTCATCTGGAGTATAGAATCGCAAAACTGTTTGACGGATTACGACAGAGATCGAATCGAAAGCGCCCGTAAAGAAAAGCGCCGTTACGGAAAGCCAAAAATTCGTCGATAGTCCAAAAACAAAGGTGGCTAATCCAAATCCTGCGATGGCCAAAATCAGATTCCTCCAAGCGTGTTTTAAGGGAGGAAAATAGACCAATGTAACCATCGTCACCACAGCTCCTACCGAAGGAGCGGCACGTAAAATCCCTAAACCCTCCGCCCCTACTTTCAATATATCCTCCGCAAAGATGGGCAGAATGGCTATAACGCCTCCAAACAACACGGAAAACAAATCTAATGAAATGGAATAGAGGATAATTTTCGTCTTAAATACGTACGCAATTCCTTCTCTCAAACTGTGCCAAATGGATTCGTGCTGAACTGTTTTGGTGGGAATAGGGCGATTTTCGATTTGAAAAATACAAAACATCACACCTACTAGCAGCGCGATTACCGTGATCAAGGATCCTGATAATCCGGCGTAAGCATATAAAAAACCTGCCACACCTGGTCCTAAAATGGAGCCTAATTGCCAGAAAGAACTATTCCAAGTGGCAGCATTGGCAAAAACCTCTTTAGGTACCAGAAAGGGATTCAAAGAAGAGGCGGCGGGGCTGAAAAAGCCTTTGGAAAGACCTATAATGAAAATAACCGCATAGATGGAATAGATATGGAAATCCTGATCAGCAGATTGCAATTGCGTACTCGAATACAATAAGAAGACTGAGGACGCAATTATCAAAGATAGGGTTACCTGCATAATCGTTTTCTTATCCCGATTATCCGCAAAATGACCTCCAAAAAGCACCAAAGAAATAAAGGGCACCGCCTCTGCCAAGCCAATCAAACCCAAGGCAAGCGGATTGTGCGTTATCTTGTAAATTTCATACGCTAAGACTACTTCCTGAATCAACAAGGCAATGGTAAAAAGCGTATTACCGGTTACGTAAGCCCGAAATTCCGGAAAAGCTAAGGCCTTGTAGGCATCTTTATTTTGAAAAAATCCCATAGAAAAAGTAGATAAGAGGACTCCAAAACGCCATATCCCCCAGCAAACGCTTCTCGTCTGAAAAAGGCAAGCGGGATAAAACAAACGTTATCCCAAATGTAACCAAAAAAGGCAAGACGATGAAGATTTCTTGGGTCGCAGCATAAATGCCACTCAATAGCCCTACCAAAATCCATTCTGTTTTATGCAATCTTGCCTTATAAAAACGATTCGGGGATTCAATCAAATTAAAGTAACATAGATTTTGGTAAGCTAGGGCAATTAAAGGCAATACAAGTAGCATGGATTGGGGCTTTTGAACCCACACCACTAATCCCACACCTAAGCCATACAATAGGGCCGTAAATACCTCCTTTTCAGAACTCAACCAGCGTTTATGCCAAGCAAATCCGTATAGTATAACAGATATAAGTAGCGAAAATCCTGCGAATAAAACTTCCAACCGCTGAAAAGGAAGCAAACATAGAATGGACACTCCTAAGATTACTAATAGGATGCGTATTTGCGGAGATTTATCCAGATGAATTCGATGACGCTCATCTTGAACGGGCTGGAAGAGATTATCAATTTGCCTATCTAGTAAGTACAAGAACCAAACGACTAAAGCTAGAATCGCCATTTCTGAACAAAGTGGAAAGACATGAAAATACACTTTATAAAGGAAGCATTGGTACGAAACGGAACCGATAACCACCTCTAAAGAAAGATTTCTAATAAAGCGCATCCTTCGATTGAATAACTTGAACCTCCATTCCTACCTGAATTTTTCCTACAGAAATAGGAACAAATTGCTGGCCAAAATAGACTTTGTGATTTAGCGTCCGAAACGATGCTAAAGCCTTTAACGTCTTTTTATCTGATTCTCCAGTCAATGGATTCACGTTTACGAGGGGACAACGGGCACAGGGTTTGGCACCTGAAAGAGAGACCTCTCCTATCTTTAATTCAGCCCAGGTATCTTCCACAAAGGGTTCTGAAGATGATACAATGATATTCGGCCTAAAACGCAGCTGATCTATGGGTTCCTCCAAGCGCTCTTGCAAAGCAGCATAGGATCCTTTACTAACTAAAAGCAGTGGCAGGGAATCCGCAAAAGAGGTATTTTTAGCCAGTTCCGTCTGGTATTTCGCCTTCATCACCCGCGGTTTTTCCGACGAAATCCGAACAAGTTTTACCTCTTCAGACAAAGCAGTTGAAAACCACGCAGACCAATCCTCCAATACTTCGCGAGCAGTCAACTGATCTTCCCAAATCTCTACCGGAACCCATTCCCCTAAGGCAGGCTCCCAAGTCAATTCCTTCTCTAAACCCGTCTCGGCATCTTTCACGATAAACCCACCAGGAGATTCCCTAAGTGTAAATCGCGTCAATTCCGGTCGAGTCCGTTGGGTAATGAATTGACCAGCGGCATCCACGAGCATAAAACGACGGTCACCACGCAATCCTTCCTTCTCCATCACGGATTCACTAAGTGAAACCGCGCCTAAAGACTTAATGGGATAGATATAAAGATGCGTGACCATAGAACAAATGTAAACTTTTCTGTGCAAAAAGCCTTATGGGTGCTTATAGGCTTAAGGCTTCCTATTGTGACTTGATTTTGTTAAGTTTG
>JAGWUO010000295.1 GCA_028868395.1 Cytophagales bacterium
CTTCGACGGTTTTTAGGACTCTTTGAGAAAAATACCGAAAGAAATTCGATAAAATAACCGAAACCATAATGGCTCCACAGGCATATTTCAGCGCTCCAATCCGTCCAAAATTCTCCAAGGCACCATAGAAATAGTGATTAAACAAGAACGAAAAATAGGATGGCGTTAGTGAAAAAGCGGGTAAAACGCGGTAAATCTGAATATTCTCAGGAGCTGACTGATTGAACAGGACGTTCAACAGGGGAATCAGCAAAGTAAAATTAAGTATGCCGAATAAACTCGCTAGCAAGGAAAAACCGAAGTATGGAAATACATACTTGCGGATCGAAACGGCGTAGCTTAATAAGCGAAAATATGTTTTCAATGCGGCTTTTTATCGAAATTTTGGTCAAATTACGACAATTTTCAGAAACAATATCCGAATGTCGCCCTTAATTTCCATTGTGATGGCCACCTACAACGGGGAAAAATACCTCCGGGAACAAGTGGACAGCTTGTTAGCTCAAAGCTATCCATCCTTGGAATTTGTATTCGTGGACGATGCCTCATCGGATTCTTCTTTAGAGATATTGCGACACTACGCCTCGCAAGACGAGCGCATTCATTTAGTCGCAAACCCTATAAATCAAGGCTTATTAGCCACTTTCGAAACCGGAATCAGGGCCGCAAAAGGCGAAATGATCGCCCTATCTGATCAGGATGACGTGTGGATGCCGGAAAAAATCAGTTTATTGGCGAGTGCCATTGGTTCTCATTCGTTGATTTATGCGGATTCTGCTTTGACCAATGCTGCCGGAACTGTCACTGGAAAATTCTCTGACCGAAATCATTTGTGCCATTATCCGACAGCTTTGCACTATGTTTTTGGGACCAAAGCAATGGGACATGCGATGCTCTTTAAGCGCGAAATCATCGACATCGCCTTGCCTTTTCCGGATTATGTGGGACACGATTATATCCTCGGATTTGCGGGAGCAGCCCTAAACGGCGTTGCCTATTTTCCGCAAACCTTAGTGAATTACCGCCAACACAGCAGTAACACGATGGGGGCAGATTTAAGTAAAGGCAAGAAGAATTATAACACGAGAGAAGAGCGAAATGCGCGGATTGTGAAGCGACTTACTTTATTAGCGGAACGCTGTCCTGCGGGTGTGGAAAGAGAAATTTTGCTCAGATTAGCACTGGATTTTGCGTCAACTACGATCGCGGCACGTATACGAAGATTTCTCACCGTCGCTAGACACCACCGAGCGATGTTAGCTTACAAAGGAAAATCGACGCTAGGCAGTTCCCTTTATAGTTTTAAGCTATTGTTCTCTATTTTCTAAAAGGAAGACTTAATCGGTAGTACAGATTTTTCAAAGTCACCGTAAACGGTATTGGGCGCTGCACTAATAGACCATCGAATTGATCCCCACGACGCAGGTAATATTTCGACAAGGTAGACGAGGTCATCCCCCACTTGCGGATAAACTGATAATATCCCTTGTTTTGCTTCACGCGTTTCACGGAAATCGATCCAAAATGGTAGACTCTACTCCGCGAAATCCCCTTGAACAAACGAACACCCGCCTGCCAACATTTCATCGAAAAGTCAGGATCCGAATACATTCCCGGTGTGAATTCATTCGAATAACCTCCCACTTTATCCCAAAGTGACCGATGCACCACATTAGGCGGCCAAGTGGAACCTTGCCAGTCAACAAAAGGCAAAGAGGCATAGGTTTCAAGTAATCTATCTTCCTCGAAAGTAGCTATCGAACGGCCGTAATCAGCCTGAATGGAACAAGCGCTTTGAGCTTTAGGCTCGATCGCCGTGGCTGATAAAAAGAATTCGGTGTGACCGATGAGTTCGATTTCCTCTTTCAGATACCCGTCCCAACGAGGCAACACATACATATCATCATTCAAATACAAGAAATAATCGGCACGTGCTAGCTTTACCATCGCGTTCATCGCATAGCAAACACCTACGTTGATAGAACTATACGAGAAAGCGATATCTTCTTGGGATTCCACCCATTCTTTGGAACCGTCTTTGGCCTCATTTAAGTGCAAGATGATTTCAAAGGATG
>JAGWUO010000296.1 GCA_028868395.1 Cytophagales bacterium
CGTTCTTTGGCCAAATGGTCCTCTAAGCCATCAATCATTCCTAAAAAGGCAGTTTCCGCCGTGTTAGGAATGTAGGAGAATACCGTATTTTTCAGGTCGTGATTGACTTCGCTCAAAATTTGAGGAATCAATAACTGGCCTAGTTTTTTACGCTCGTGGTAGATATCTGGATCGGATCCGCGAGAGAAATAGATGCGTTCGAAAGAACAGGATTTTTGCTCTAAACGGTCAATGAAAGGTACTTCTTTGACGTTGCCATCGATATCAATGATCAGGGCGTGGCCCGGAGTAATCTCCTTGATTTGATCGTATGCGCAGTTGAAAGAGGTTTTAATCGCCTGCTTTTCCGAAGCTACTACAGCCACCTCATCGTCTACATAGTAGAATGCAGGGCGAATTCCAGCAGGGTCACGCGCCACAAAAGAGGCTCCATAACCGGTCATTCCTACCATCGCATATCCACCATCAAAATCCTTGCATGAACGCTCTAAAACGCGTTTTAGGTCAATCTCTTGGGCAATGATGTCAGATAATTCTGGGTTTTCGTATTGGTCTTTGTATTTGCCAAATTGACGTTGATTCTCTTCATCTAAAAAGTGACCGATCTTTTCCATCACGGTAACGGTGTCCACTTTTTCTTTCGGGTGCTGACCTAGGGAAACGAGTTTGTTGAATAAATCGTCCACATTGGTCATGTTGAAGTTACCTGCCATCACGAGGTTACGGCTTCTCCAGTTGTTTTGACGCAACATGGGATGGCAGTTTTCGATCTCGTTTTGGCCATGTGTACCGTAGCGTAAGTGGCCTAAAAGTACTTCACCGGTGAAAGCGACATTTTCTTGCCACCAATCTGCATCGTGAACGGCATCAATGCCCGTTTCCCGCTTAACGGATTTAGCTAATTTATGTGCTTTACTGAATTTTTTATTGATTTTTCCAAAAATATCTGCCACGGCTTGTGGCTCTACTGAACGGTATCTGGAAATGTAACGGTGCCCTGGTTTTACGTTGATTTTGATGTTCGCCACCCCGGCTCCATCTTGTCCTCTGTTGACTTGCTTCTCCATCATGAGATAAAGTTTGCTCAGTCCGTAAGTAGGTGTTTTGTAGGTGTCTAAGTAGTACTGAAAAGGCTTTCGTAGGCGGATGAGGGCAATTCCGCATTCGTGCTTAATAGAATCAGACATGGAAACGTGGGGCTATTTTGAAAATCAAGTCCAAAATTAGCCAAAATAAATGACCAATAAGCTGATTTTTTTATTTTTTTATCGACTATTTCCAAAGGTTTGTTAAGGCCGCTGGGAATAAGATAGATGCGATCAAAATCGCCGTTAAAAATCCGTAAGAGTAGATTTCAAGGGAAGTCAACTCCTGCCACAAATTCGATTTTTCAGTCGATTTTTTGAAATACAATTGGAACGGAATTTTCAAATAATAGAAGAGTGAGATGGCTGTCACTACAATGGCTACAAGGAGTAAAACCAGCAGACCGATAGAAGTCGTCATTTCATAATTTGACCACAATAAACTGAAGTAGGTCATTTTCGCAAGGAAGGTTCCGGCAGGAGGTAATCCCACGAGAGCAATCAGTCCTGTTAATAAGAAAAAAGCAGGCAAGGGTTTCTCTACACCTAGCCCAGCAAAAGACTTCACTTCGTTTGCCCCGACTTCGTCGATCAGGTAAAAAACCAAAAGACTGGCGATGCTGTACAAGAAGCCATAAAATAGAATAGCATCTAATGCCTGAATAGGTTGAAAGAACCAAGCTATCGCTAAAAAACCACCATGCGCAATACTCGAATAGGCGAGGAGACGTTTGGTGTTATTTTGGCCTAATGCTCCTAAATTACCGACTAACAGGGTCAGGACAGCTAAAATGGCTAATTCATTGACAAAAGAAACCGGCAAAGCAGGTAACAAGCGCACGCCCACAAAGGCTATCGCAATCTTAGGCGCGGTCGAAATCCAAGTCATCCAAGCAGCCGGCAATTGTTCCATCACATCTGGATTCCAGGGATGAAAGGGCGCCCAAGACATTTTAAATAACAATCCGACAGCAAAAAGCCCTA
>JAGWUO010000297.1 GCA_028868395.1 Cytophagales bacterium
GACGAGATTACACTGGGCCGAAGTATAGTAGGTCGAGTTATGTACGAATAGTATAAACCGAAAAACGATGAAACGTTCCGAATTTCTTAAACAATCATTAGTGCTTGCGGGTGCTAGTGTGGTTTTGCCTTCTTTTGCTGCCCCTGTGGCGGACGCTTTCAGTTTACCTGCTCTCCCTTATGCTTTTGATGCATTAGAGCCTCATATCGATCGTCTGACGATGGAAATCCACCACGATCGCCACCACAAGACTTATGTGGATAATTTGAACAAGGCTTTGCCGGGTACGACTAAATCGCTTGAAGAGATTTTAGCCAGCGTTTCTACTCAGCCAGTTGCCGTGCGCAACAATGGGGGAGGACACTGGAATCACAGTTTTTTCTGGAATGTGTTAGGACCTGCCAAAGGTTCGAAACCTTCCGCAGCCCTAGCAAAACAAATTGATACTGATTTTGGCTCTTTCGATGCGTTTAAGGCCGAATTTACAAAGGCAGCGACGTCTCGTTTTGGATCAGGATGGGCTTGGTTAATCAAGAAAGATGGAAAATTGGTGATTTCTTCGACGCCGAATCAAGATAATCCCTTGATGGATGTGGCGGAAGTGAAAGGACAGCCGATTTTAGCTTTAGATGTGTGGGAGCACGCTTATTATTTAAAATACATGAACAAGCGCGCGGATTATATCGCAGCGTTTTGGAACCTAGTGAACTGGGACTTTGTATCAACAAACTTTAATAAATAAAATGTTATTAGATGAAATTCCATCGCTGGATTTAGCTGATTTCCTTTCTGGAGACACGAATCGCAAGGCGAAATTTGTGCAAGATTTAGGGGCAGCCTTCAACACAATTGGTTTTGTGGCGATTAAGGGTCACGGATTGACGAATGATTTTACGAAGAAATTGTATTCCGATGTGGAGCAATTCTTTCAATCGCCAGATTCGCTGAAGCAAGCCTATGAAATCGAGGGTATTGCAGGCCAGCGTGGATATATCGGCAAGCGAAAAGAAACCGCTAAAGGTTTCAAGGTGCCTGATTTAAAGGAATTTTACCATGTGGGTCAACCGCACAAGGAAGATGGCGATTCAGTTTGGTCAGAATACCCAGCGAACGTTTTTCCAGTGGAATATCCAGATTTTGAAAAGAATACGGTAGAGGCTTATCAAACCTTAGAAAAAGCTGGAAAAGCTTTGTTACAAGCAATTGCGCTCTATTTAGAGCTTCCGGAAGACTATTTTGAAGCCCGGGTGAAAAATGGTAATTCCATCTTACGTGCGATTCACTATTTCCCAATTCTAGATCCCGATTCTCTGCCAGAAGGAGCGGTGAGAGCGGCGGCACACGGCGATATTAACTTGATTACTTTGTTGATGGGTGCTTCTGCTGAAGGCCTTGAAGTACTGCGTATGGATGGGAAATGGATTCCCATTACGGCTTTACCGGATCAGGTGGTTGTAAATGTGGGTGACATGTTAGATCGTTTGACGAATCATAAATTAAAATCAACGATTCACCGCGTAGTGAATCCGCCACGCGAAAAAATGGGAACGTCTCGTTATTCGATTCCGTTCTTTATGCATCCGCGTTCTGAAATGGATTTAACTTGTTTGCCCTCTTGCGTTTCGACGGAATATCCGAAAATCTATACTGACATGACGGCAGGGGAGTTTTTGAACGAGCGATTGATTGAATTAGGACTTAAAAAGGCATAAACCATGCGGCTAAAACACCTAGATTTCCTGTGGGATGTCTTGCTTTTAGCCTGCACCTCTTTTGGTGGACCTCAAGTGCATTTTGCGCTCTTTTTGGATCGATTAGTAAAGAAAAGAGCCTATTTAACGGAGGAAGAGTTGTTTGAAATTCAAGCGCTTTGTTCCGTATTACCAGGCCCTACCTCGACTCAAATGATCACAGCGATCGGTTTGAAGCGGGGTGGTGCTTCTTTGGCTTACCTCACCTTGTTTATTTGGATTACGCCTGCGGTTCTCATTATGACCCTAGCAGCGTATGGAATGACCTTTCTACGGAATAATTCGATTCTCCATTACGTTCTTCCCGTGGGTATTGG
>JAGWUO010000298.1 GCA_028868395.1 Cytophagales bacterium
CTAATACGACAGGAACGCCTAAGCAGATATCTTTTTGGCCATATTCTCCGTCAAGAGATACGCAACAAGCCATAATTTTCTTCTCATCACGAACGATTGCTTCTACTAAAGCCGCTCCAGCAGCACCCGGTGCATACCAAGCTGACGTTCCCAATAAGCCGGTTAACGTAGCTCCACCTACCATTGTGTCAGCCACTACCTTATCTAAAGTCGCGTCATCCAAGAATTGAGATACTGGAACACCGTTATAAGTCGCTAAACGCTTCAATGGAATCATCGTGGTATCTCCGTGGCCACCGATAACAGTACCTGAGATATCATTGATAGATACATCCATTGCTTTTGCTAAATAGCATTTAAAACGTGCTGAGTCTAACGTACCACCCATACCGATGATGCGGTGCTTATCTAAACCTGCTACAGATTTAGCTAAATACGTCATCGTATCCATCGGATTAGAGATGATCACGATAATCGGGTTTTTCGAATATTTTAAGATGTTTTCTACCACACTTTTCACGATTCCAGCATTCACCCCGATTAACTCCTCACGAGTCATACCTGGCTTACGAGGAAGTCCTGAAGTAATTACCACTACATCTGAGTTAGCTGTCTTTGTGTAATCATTCGTAGAACCGATTAAAGTTGTATCAAAACCTAACAAGCTAGCTGTTTGATACATATCTAATGTTTTACCTTCAGCGATACCTTCTTTGATATCTAATAAAACTAATTCATCTGCCAATTCTTTTCTGGCAATGTTGTCAGCACAAGTTGCTCCTACAGCACCTGCTCCTACTACTGTGATTTTCATTGTTATAATTTTTGGTAAGAATGATTCAAAAAACGATACAAAAATACGACAAATCCTTAAATGATTTCATTATATTTAAGCATTAATCGAAATTAATATGTCACAATCAGGGACTTGGGTTAAACGAATTGTTGATTCTCGTTTTTTTAAGGAAGCGATGGAAAAGAGTGAAGAGCTTTTTTCTCAAAACAAAGTTGGATTACTATCTTTATTGAGAGGAGCCTTAAAAAAGGTACAGGAAACGGCCTCCTCTAGCAATTTGACCGTTGTTAAATTATTGAATCGCTACATCATTCTTTTTAGCGAATTAATTAAGGCGTATGTGCAAGGTTCTTATACTAAGTTACCCGTTATTACGTTAGTTAAAATCACAGCCGCTTTGCTGTACTTTGTGATGCCTTTTGACTTTGTTCCAGACTTTTTACCTTTTATAGGTTTTGCGGATGATTTAGCGATCGTAGTTTGGGTAGGAAAAGCGATTAAAGAGGAGTTGGATGAGTTTGAAAAACATCTTTAAATACACGAATAATTAACCTTTTTTAAATATATTTACGAAAATTTAGACAAAACACGATATGATGACTGCAAGCATATTATTATTTTTAAATAGCCTTGGTGGTGGCGAAATGCTATTGATTGGCTTATTGATTTTATTGTTTTTTGGAGGAAAGAAACTTCCAGAATTAATGAAAGGATTAGGAAAAGGTATTCGCGAGTTCCAAAATGCGAAGAATGATGTAAAAGATCAAATCAATAAAGAATTAGAGGATACGAAAGAATAAGTAGTATCTATTGCCTTAAATCTGCATAGTTGGAGAAATTCAACTATGCTTTTGTGTTTATACAGATTCCCATTTTTTAATGAGTTATTCCATTCAACCCTATGCGAAAATCAGGGAGAAATTGTTAGCGGGTGAGCTTTCGGTTTCTGCTATTGTCGCCGGTCATTTACAACAAATTCATACCCATAATACCTCATTGAATGCATTTTTAGAGGTGTATGAGGAAGAAGCGATGATTCGGGCCGCTCAAGTTGAT
Source organism: Cytophagales bacterium (assembly GCA_028868395.1). The sequence continues at coordinate 1,853 of JAGWUO010000298.1, forward strand.
GCTAAATTGAAGGCAGGCACAGCTGGTAAATTAGCAGGCTTAGTTGTGGGGATTAAAGACTTATTGTGTTACGAAGGTCATCATTCTTACGCAGGAAGTAAGATATTGGATTCCTTCAAATCAACCTTTTCAGCCACAGCCGTTCATCGTTTATTGGATGAAGATGCCATTATTATAGGTCGTCAAAATTGTGATGAGTTTGGGATGGG
>JAGWUO010000299.1 GCA_028868395.1 Cytophagales bacterium
AGTGGTGGCGGAAGGGGTTTAAATTTCTTCATTTAAAGAATAGAGCATAAAGCACAAAGAATAAAGTTTGAATAAAAAATGGGGCTGAGGCCCCATTTTTTATGTGCTTTTGAACATTTCATGAAGGTTATCGCCGCAGGCGATTCCACCTCTATACTTTATGCTTTATTCTTTGTGCTTTATAAATAATTAAGCACCTCCCGCAACTCCTCCACCTCTCTAAAATTCTTGTGCTCCACCTTGTGCGAAACCACCTCGTGTGCCCAAGTTGTGTGGTATGGAACATGTATCCCGTGACCGCCTACTGCAAGGACAGGAAGGATATCTGATTTCAACGAATTTCCAATCATCGTGAAATGGGCTGGATCGACATCGAGGTGTTTGATGAGCTTTAAATAATCGCTTTCCTGCTTATCCGACATGATTTCGATGTGGTGGAAATATTGCTCTAAGCCGGATTTAGCTAGTTTGCGTTGTTGATCTAATAGGTCGCCTTTGGTGGCCACCACTAAGCGGTATTTGCCTTGTAAGGATTGTAAAACTTCTACTACCCCTGGAAGAATTTCGATATCTCTTTCGAGTAGCTCTTTGCCTAGGTTCAGAATCTTTTCGATTCCGTCTAGACCCATCGTTCCGCCTGAAACTTGAATGGCTGTCTCGACCATCGAAAGCATAAAACCTTTGACCCCATAACCGTAAAGGGCTAAGTTGTTCATTTCGACTTTGAATAACTCTTGACCGGTGGTGTGAACGGGTAAATAGTCTTCTAAGAGTGCACAGAATTTGTCTTCTGTCTCTCTAAAATAGGGTTCATTCACCCAAAGGGTGTCGTCTGCGTCGAATGCGATTACGTGGTTCATGAATCAAATTTAAATAATAAAGCACAAAGCATAAAGCATAAAGTAGGAAGCGTCGCCTGCGACGCGTATATGAAATGTTTTTCACCTCATTTCCTTAAATATAAAAATGGGGCCGAAGCCCCATTTTTAACCATCTTTATTCTTTGTGCTTTATACTTTATGCTTTAGAGAGCAAAGCTCCGCTTTGCTAATAAGAAGTTGCAATCGTAATAAAATCAGCCGCAACCAACGAAGCGCCTCCAATTAAACCGCCGTCTACGTCTGGGCAAGCGAATAATTCTTTCGCGTTTTTCGCATTGCAGCTTCCACCGTATAGGATAGAGATGCTGTCGGCTACGCTTTGGCCATATTTCTTAGCGATATGTGCACGTAAATAAGCATGCATTTCTTGTGCTTGATCTGAAGAAGCAGTTAAACCGGTTCCGATAGCCCAAATGGGTTCGTAAGCGATCACTACTTTGCTGAATTCCTCCGCTGAAAGGTGGAATAAGCTTTCGGTTAATTGTTGTGCTACGTGGCCTAAGAAATCTGCGCTTTCACGCGTTTCTAAGCTTTCGCCGCAGCAGAATAAAGGCGTTAGGCCATTCGCTAAAGCTGCATCTGTTTTAGCGGCTAATTGCTCATTGGTTTCTGCGAAGTATTGACGACGCTCTGAGTGTCCTAAAATGACATATTGTACGCCAGCAGAAGCTAACATAGGAGCAGAAATCTCTCCTGTGTAAGCGCCAGAGGCTTTTTCGTGGCAGTTTTGGGCGGCAACTGCTAAATTGGGAATGCCTTCAATTACTTGATTTACACCCGTCAAATACAAAGCCGGTGTCGACATAATCACTTGAACATCCGCGGAAACGCTAGACTTCACTAATTCTGCTACTTCCGTAGCCAAAACGAATGCTTCTTGCGCCGTTTTGTTCATTTTCCAGTTACCTGCAACAATTTTTTTTCTCATACGTTCATCATTTAAGTCCTAAAATTACGAATGCTTTCCGTGGAATGAAAATTAGCACGAAAAATTAGGCCGGATATTTCAGAAGATTCCCACATTTAGCGTATTTTCACACCTTATATGAATGTTAACCTTGCTATGAAAAAAATCAGCACCGGATTACTGCTTTTCCTTTTAAGTTTCCAGGCCTTTTCACAGGATTTGTTCCCGCATACCCAGCAAAAATGGGTGGATTCCGTTTTCAATTC
>JAGWUO010000300.1 GCA_028868395.1 Cytophagales bacterium
CCCACCGCTAAGATGCCTGAGCCGATTAAATAGGGGCGCATCAAACGCGTGAAACTAACGCCAGAACTTAGGATGGCAATGATTTCGGTTTTGGCAGCCAGGTTTGCCGTAAAAAAAACGGTCGCAATAAAGACCATCAATGGACTGATGTAGGAAGCCCAATAAGGAATAAAATTCAGGTAATAATCAAACAGAATCTCACGTAATGGCGCTTCCTTACGAATAAAATCATCAATTTTCTCCGTGTAGTCGATCACCATCACGATTAAAACGATGATGAAAACGGCGAAAACGTAGGTCTTCAGAAATTTCTTTAAAATGTAATAATCAAGAATTTTCATGCTTAGCAGCAGCGCTTGGATCGTATTTTAAACCAGAGAACCAATGTATAAATAATACCCGAGCAGTCCTAAAATTAAAGGGTACCAGCAAGAGAGAAATCGACGTAATAGGAACGACATAACCCATGGCAGGAGGATCATTCAAGAAATTAAATACTAAAATTCCACCCACCAGCATGATTCCCACCGTAAACGCATAGGAAATATACATTGCACCATAGAAAAATCCTGGTTCCACTTCGTATCGAACACCGCAAGAAGGGCAATTGTCATGCATTTGAGCGAAATTAAAGACATTCCACCACTTAAATTTGAAGAGACGACCTTCGTGGCAATGAGGACAACGGGCATTTACCATGGCCGTTAACTTGCTGGGATTTGACATAAAATAGGGTAAAATATGCCCAAAGGTAAAGAAAATTAGACGATTAAACGTAACAAAGGTCACGTTACGGAGGCTTTTTGTATCTTTGTTAAAATTAAACACAAGCACTATGTACTCAACATTCGTTACCATTCACTCGATTTTGTTTCTAGTCGTTTTAGCACTTGGAATTTTATCGATTTTTAAAGGCTTAACAGGTAAAACATTTTCGGAATCTGATCGTAAAGTAGGCTTGTTCTACATGATCTCTTTACACACTCAATTGTTAATTGGATTAGTGCTTTATGTAGCGCTTAGCCCAGTAACAACAGCAGCCTTTGCTGATTTCGGTGCAGCCATGAAAGATTCTGCGACTCGCTTGATCCTAGTAGAGCACGTTTCGGTTAACCTTATCGCGATCGTTTTAGCGACGGTAGTGAATGCCAAAAACAAAAAAGCGATTACTGATGCCGCGAAGTTCAAAAACATGTGGTTATTAAACGGAATTGGCCTTTTATTGATTTTAAGCCGCATCCCTTGGAGCCGCTTAGCTGCGTTATTTGCCTAAAAAGAATTGAATGAATAAGTGTATTTTTTTAGATCGCGATGGCGTTCTAAATGTAGATAGAGTTGATTACGTATACCATTTAGGCCATTTTGTAATCCCTCCGGGGGTGAAAGAAGGTCTGCAGGCGTTAAAAGACGCGGGGTATTTGTTAATCGTGATTACTAACCAAAGTGGTATTGCAAAGGGGATTTACAAACGTGAAGACGTATATTTAATCCATGATGCGATCCAAGAAGGAACAGGGGTAAAATTAGATGACATCTATTTCTGCCCTTACCACGAAAACTTTGACAGCCATTCGCTGACCCGCAAACCTGGATCTTTAATGATCGAGAAAGCCGCGGCAAAATACGAAATTGATATGGACGCTTCCTGGATGGTAGGCGACCATGAACGTGATATTACAGCGGGAACACGAGCGGGTTTGCGGACCATTCGATTAGCGCCTGCTGGAACAGAAACCAAAGCCACTCATTTAGTGGATGATTTATTAGCCGCATCTAAAATTATTGTAGCATGAAAAAAGTATACTTAAGCGACGCCGGTCCCAAAGTTTCACCGGCCATCTATGGCTTTTGGCGTTGGGAAAAAGAAGACAAGAAAATGGACGAAATCGTACATTTCTGTTTAGATAAGGGAATTAACACCTTTGATCATTCTGATCGGTATGGTGAGTATACGGCGGAGAAGAGCTTTGGAGAGCTTTTGGCGAAAAAATCCATCCAGCGTTCTGACATCGTTTTGTTTTCCAAATGTGGAGTTAACATCCCATCT
>JAGWUO010000301.1 GCA_028868395.1 Cytophagales bacterium
GTCATTGATTTCGATAGCACATTCACCAAAGTGGAGGGGCTCGATGAATTAGCGAGAATCGCGCTTCAGGGAAATCCGAAGCAAGCGGAGATCGTGGGAAAGATTAAGGATATCACCGACCAAGGAATGGTAGGGGCCTATTCTTTCGCCGATTCTTTACGTGATCGCGTCGCTTTATTGCCAGCGAATCGTTCGCACGTGGATCAATTGATCGTGTTTTTAAAAGGTAAAATCTCCGAGTCATTTAAGCGCAACAAGGATTTTCTAGAAGAAAATGCCGCACAAATCTTAATCGTTTCCTCTGGGTTCAAAGACTTTATCGTTCCTGTAGTGAACGAAATGGGTATCCCTGCGGAGAATGTCTATGCAAATACCTTCACGTATGATGCGGACGGAAATATCACTGGTTACGATGCGGACAATTTATTGTCTCAGGATAAAGGTAAAGTTCGCTTGTTGCAATCATTGCAATTAGAGGGAGAAGTTTACGTGATCGGTGACGGCATTACGGATTACGAATTGCGTGAGTCAGGTTTAGCGAATAAGTTCTTTGCGTTTACAGAAAACGTATCACGCAAGGCGGTGACGGATAAAGCGGATTATGTGGTTCCATCCCTAGATGAGTTCTTGTATATCAACGGTTTAAGCCGCGCGCAGTCGTATCCTAAATCACGTATCAAAGTTCTTTTGTTAGAAAACGTGCACCCAGGTGCCGTGAATGCATTCAAGAAAGAAGGCTTCCAAGTAGAATTATTGAAAGGTGCTTTGGATGAGGATGAATTGATCGAAAAGATCAAGGATGTGTCCATCATCGGTTTGCGTTCAAAGACGAATTTGACGAAAAAAGTATTGGAACACCCGAATGCCTCTCGCTTGATGTGTGTGGGTGCTTTCTGCATTGGTACAAATCAAATCGATTTAGTGGAATGTGAGAAGCGCGGAATCGCGGTGTTTAATGCACCGTACTCGAATACGCGTTCGGTAGTGGAATTGTCCATTGGATTGATGGTGATGTTAACGCGTAATATCTTCGAGAAATCGACGAAAATGCATGCGGGTGTTTGGGATAAATCAGCGACGAATTCGTACGAGATTAGAGGTAAGAAAATTGGTTTAGTGGGTTATGGAAGTATTGGTACGCAGATTTCGGTAATTGCAGAGGCGCTTGGTATGGAAGTGTATTTCTATGATTCGGTGGATAAATTAGCTTTAGGTAATGCCAAAAAATGCAGCAGCCTGAAAGAATTATTATCACAAGTGGATTTTGTGAGCTTGCACGTGGATGGTCGTAAGTCAAACACGAACATCATCGGCAAAGAGCAATTCTCTTGGATGAAAGACAATGTCATCTTCTTGAACTTGTCACGTGGTCACGTAGTCGAAATTCCGGCTTTAGTGGAGGCGATTAAGACGGGTAAGGTTTGGGGCGCGGCGATTGACGTGTTTCCTTATGAGCCGAAGACAAATGATGAGGAGTTTATCAATGAATTGCGTGGATTACCTAATGTGATTTTGACGCCGCATATCGGAGGTAGCACAGAGGAGGCTCAAGCAAATATTGGCGAATTCGTGCCAGCGAAGTTATTGCAATTTATGAACAACGGTAGCACCTATGGCTCGGTGAACTTCCCAGAATTGCAATTGCCGCCGCTAGAAAATGCACACCGTTTATTGCACATCCACCACAATGTGCCGGGGATTTTGGCCCAAATCAACCAAATCTTCGCTAAATACCACGTTAATATTATCGGTCAATACTTGAAGACTACGGAGAATACGGGTTATGTGATTACGGATGTGGCTAAAGAATACTCAGATGAGATCGTAAGCGAATTGAAGCTGATCGATAACACCATTAAGTTTAGAATGTTATATTAATATGAGCACCTTTTTCACCCCAGGCCCTGCGGCCTTATTTCCTACGGTACAGTCCCATTATATGGAGGCATTTCGCCAAAACCTTGGTTCGATTTCCCATCGTTCCGCGGCTTTCCGTAAGATCTACCAGCACGCAGATGAGCAATTGCGCGAGTTATTCGCC
>JAGWUO010000302.1 GCA_028868395.1 Cytophagales bacterium
CCAAAGAAATGTTTCAATGTTTTGGTTTAGTACAATCTTAACAATCTATAAATGCTAAAATCTACGCAATTTACTATTTGCTCCGCAAAATACCCCTAATTTTTCATGGGTTTTTTAGCTATAAGTGCACAAATTTCCGAGGAAATTTTTCCATTATTAAAGCACCTTAAAATTTCTTTAATAATTTCAATTTTTTCCCCTAAAATCACCAATAATTGCCCTATTGATTTAAGGCCTAAATTGACCCAATTTCCCCAACCCAAAATCAAGATTATAACTCAGAAAAATCTGGTGAAAACCAGAGGCCTCACTAGTAGTCGAACTACCTAATGTTGACACATTTTTACCCAGAAAATCATACGAATACCCCACCCTAAAATTAACACCCAATGGAACCTCTAGCGATCCTAACAGCGCCGGATCCCCAAATTCCGATCCTGTCTGCTGGTACCACAATCCTACCCCCAGTCTTTCCTGATACCAAAACACCGCATTAAAATCGAATTTGGTCTGCTGATCCTTTCGCAAAACACTTCCCATTTTTAACGTATGCAAATCTCCGACAGGGAAATAATAAGAGGCCTGTACATAAAGGGGTGCATCTCCGAGGCCATCAAATCGATTCGTTGGCTTTGAAATCCCAACCATTAGGGCCTCTTTTCGATAGGCCACCCCTATCCCAATACTGCCTAATAACTCACTCGAACCAGATTTACCTAGAATTGGATATTGGTTAACTCCTAGATTGATACCATAACTCAAGTGATTACCTCTCCCCCAATACACGTGTTTTGAGCCCACCACAGCTAATCCCAAGTTCGATGAAATCAGGCCTGAAGGAGTCGCATAGGATTGATCCGTGTTATATCCTAAAAATCCCAAGCCCCAGCTACCCTTTTGCAAAGGCATATCAATGCTCATCAACTGCTGCGAAGACGAAGCACCACCGATGGTTTGAAAAAGAGGCTTTTTTCGAAAGACCCCTTTGGCAGAAAAAATCTTCATCGCTCCAGCATCTGCCGGATTAATGGCCAATGGCAGGAACGAATAAGCCATCCGCAAGGTTTCCTGCTGGGCTTGAACCGCGAAAGCTAGACATACTAAAATAGCTATTTTTCTCACAAACTAAAGAAAGAGAAGATCAACAATCCCATGAAAATGAATGCGACTAAAATTTGTTGTAAAAATAAGACCGCAACAAAATAGGCTAAACCCTTTGCCAAACGAAGTTGATAAAAACGCTTAAAAGCCAAGAAATAATAGATAAACCAAGCTAAAATCAACCATCCACCTAGCTTACCCAAAACTGAAATACCAGTGGATAAATGAAGCAAATCCACTACTTCAAGGGCAAAAAGTGTGATAAAATAACTAGTAGCAATGTGCAAAATAAAAATACCGTGATGCATGTAATAAAAACCCTTTCGGCGTATAAAGACAAGCTGTAACATAAAGGCTAGTAGCGGCAATGCCATAAATAAAATGGTAGACATTTTATGCAACATGGTATCGATAAGCGCCTCCAATAAAACCTCAGAAGTAGTATATTCCTTGCTAATGGAATAAACCTGTTTAATTAATTTCTGTTCAAATTCTGAATCACGATTGGCAACCGGTAATTTACCTTGCTCCACTAAATAGGCTTCAAAGGTTTTCGGGTTCGCCTTTTGGCCGTCCATGAATCCATTTTTGAAAGCAATGATGGGATCAGATAATTCTTTTTGAGGTTTAATCGATGATTTTTCAAAGTGCTTTTCCAGGGGGTGAAACACATAAAAAAGGCAGATAAAGAAGAACGCAGAGGTAAATAAATAAAAACGAATCGGATGTAAATAGGTCGTTCGTTTACCATTCAAGTATTCAGCAGACAAAAAGCCTGGCTTGGTAAATAGCAATTTAATGGTGGAAAATAACTTGCCATCATAATGAAAAATATCCTCTACAAAATGAAACAAAAGCCCCCAAAATGTCTCATAGGGCTCTTTGTTTTCCTGACCGCAATGGGAACAAAAACGGGTGTGGACTTTTTG
>JAGWUO010000303.1 GCA_028868395.1 Cytophagales bacterium
AACTCAAACACCGCCACCAATTCCGTCTTATCCGTCACCTTATTTCGATTATCAATTCGCTGCCCTAGAATCCAGGCCACCGAGCCTCTGCTTAATAGAATTTGGGTATTCTTTTTGATAGCTAAGGGCACTTTCTTATCCGTAAGGAAGTCGGAGATTAATTTCTTCTGATTCATTCCTAAAGGGCAAAACCAATCACCTTCTTGTACTTTGCGGATTTCTAATGGAAAATCGAGTGTATCGGCATCTAAACAAGCCACATTCGGATCAGTGATGGCTTTCCAGTCTGCGGTTCGTTCTTCGATGAATATATGCAGTTCCTGATTCCCGATTTGTATCACCTCATCTTCTTCTGAGATGACGATGGGTTTATAATCCGCTTGGCTTTTGGGGGATAAGATCCATTGACCTCTATCAATATTTAAGCTGTGGCTGGGGGATTCGAAAATGGCTCCTACTTTATCTGTCTGTAAGATAGCTTCGATGGAAGTAGAATTGAAATGGTATTTCAACAATAGTTCGGTCAATAAAACGGTGTTCTTTGCTGATTCTTCAGGTAGCTTGATGCTCGTATTTCCATGGGCATCTGATGCGCAAGATTCACTAATAAATGCTTGTAATTCCTCTTGCATCCAGGCTTCGATTCCTTTAATTTTTGAGCTAGTAGAAGCTAGTGTTTGCTCGAAATTCGCGTTTAATTCCTGGAACTTGGGCATAATTTCGTGGCGAATGAAATTGCGCTGGTATTTAGTGGATTCATTGGAGGAATCTTCACGCCAAGCTAGTTTGTGTGCGACTACGAAGTCGAAAATCGCCTCTTGGCTAGCGAAAGATAGGGGGCGAATTAGGTTACCAGTTTTAATGGGGATTCCGTGAAAACCAGCAATTCCAGTTCCACGAACTAGATTAATCAGCATCGTTTCCGCGCTGTCTAATTGGTGGTGACCAGTGGCGATATAATCGTAACCTTCCTTTACGCGGATTTCTTCGAACCATTGGTAGCGCAAAATACGGGCGGCCATTTGGGTGGAGATCTTTTCCTGAGCGGCGAAAGCGTTTGTGTCGAAACAGATGGTGTGGTAGGGAACTTTAAGGGTTTTGGCGAATTTCTTTACGAAAACCTCATCTGCTAACGATTCTTCACCCCGAAGGCTGAAGTTGACGTGGGCAATTCCAAATTTGAATTTGGCCAAAGAAAAAAGCTTACTCAATACAATCGAGTCGATTCCTCCGCTAACGGCGATCAAAATTTTCTGATCAGGTTGGAATAAATTCTCTTTTTGGACAAATTGGATAAAATCTTCCAGCATAAAAATGGTAAATTGCGTGTTCAATGGAGCTACGAAATTAGCGATTCAATTTCAAGATGCGTTACAAAGGTTGGATTTTCCTGGTTTTTCTTCTCAGTTTGTCGTTTTTCGCACAAGCGCAGGGGCAGCTTTTGCAAGTCATTCGAGCGGACAGTTTGAATGGGATGCAACAGGAATTAATTATGCGCAAAACCCTAGTAGGTCGCGTGTTATTGCAACAGGGAACCACCACACTTTACTGTGATCAGGCCGTCTTAAATTCAACGACGAATAACGTAGAGGCCTATGGCCACGTGCGTATTATTCAAGCGGATACGGTGACCATTACGGGGGATACGGCTTTGTACAATGGTAATATGCGCCAGGCCTACATCAGTGGCCGAGTGAAATTAGATGATCATACGATTATCTTGAATACGCCCAAATTAGACTACGACTTAAACTCTAAAATGGCTATTTACCACTCTGGAGCTAAGATAATCGACAAGAAATCTACGTTGACCAGTAGAGAAGGATTTTATCACACGGTCACTAAAAATTTCCTTTTTAAAGATAAAGTGCGCGTCATCGATAAGGATGGAGGATCTGTTAAGGCAGATTCTTTGAAATACAATACAGCATCGAAAGAAGCGTATTTTATTGCTCCCACTGAAATTGTGACAAAAAAGGATACGGTCATCACGAGTCGCGGTTTTTATAATACGATCACCAAAGTGTCG
>JAGWUO010000304.1 GCA_028868395.1 Cytophagales bacterium
GATGTGACGGCTAAGAAAATCATCCCGACATCTAAGAAGGTAGTGAAATGGACCTTAGATCCATTCTATGAAATCGCAGACATCGATACAGAAGATAACTCTTTCCCTCGCGAGCCAGCTCAACCTACGAAGGTTCAATTATTCAAGATGCAAGGCAGAACGTATAGCGGAGGGCCTAATCCGATGCAAGAAGCACAAAACGCTAAAAAGGCGGGTGCCGTAACCGGATCTAAGAATTAAATTAAAAAGCCCCGAGAGATCGGGGCTTTTTTTATTCCTGGTCTATCAAGTTTAGTTTTGAAAGATCCAATTCCGTCCGTTGATTCCGACTGAAATACATGGGCAAGAATTTAAATCCAAACTTAAAGTCCTTAATGGCATATGATGCACGTGCCACCACAACACTAGAATATACTTCATCGAAGCCAGTGAGGTAAGCTGAAATTTCTGGCTGTAGATTGACGATTTCTTTTTGGGATAAATTAAAAAACGGGGAGTCCTCATCGATGGGATGAACCACCGTCCAGTTTAAGACCAAACTGTCCACGTGACTCCGCTCTAATTTCAAATTAAAGAACTGATAACCTTTGTTCTTCGTCACGATTCGAGCATTCAATTTCACTTCTGCATTCGTCAACAAGTGATCATCCTTGTAGCAAACTAGGCGAAACATGAAGGCCTTACCCTGTCGGTAATTTGCAAAAACCATACTATCGGAAAAACGAATAAAGGATCTAGGTCTAGAAAATCGACCATATAAAAGACCGGCAGCAATAGCGAAAGAAAGGAATCCCACTAGGGATTCTATAGCGGCAATCCAGTTGGTTAATTCCCCCACCGGGTTTACGCGACCATACCCTACCGTCGTGAAGGTCTGCGTAGAAAAGAAAAACAATTCCTTGATTCTACCCCAAAACTTCACCTTCTCCACTCCTTCCAACCCGGATGGACCTGCTAGCCAATACAAAGCTGTAAAAAAGCAATTGATTAAGAAGTAGAAAATGAAGATGATGGCTAAAAAACGCCAACGCGGCATCGTTAACATACTCTGGTAACCGCTGGCCCTATCTCTTACGCTGATTCCAATTCGCTTGATATTAAAACTCCCATCCTTGTTGACCATGCGGCCACCCATGTCCGAGGTTTTCTCTCCAAAACCGGTATCCTGATTTACATTTTCCATACTATTGCTACTATACGAACCACAATTTAAGGGATGCAATGACTAATACCAAAGCTAAAATCCACTTCACCTTTGTATTCGACGCAATCGCGGCCCCCCAACGGGCACCTAAAAAGCCTCCGACTAATGACGCCGCTAACCAATAAACCATTTGGGATCGATCTAAGGGAATCCAGGTTTTCAATCCAGCCAAACCAGAAACGGAATTAACGAAAATAAACAAGGCCGAAACAGCCGCCGCTTCCTTCAATGAAGCCCAGCGGAAAAGTAAAAGTAGCGGACTCAAAATAATTCCTCCACCAATGCCAATCATTCCAGAAAGTAATCCGATCGCGGCTCCAGTGAAAATACCTATGACATCAGGCAAACTTCTTCGTGTTCCCTCTTTCAACGAGATCACCATCCGAATGACCGCTAAAAAAAGGCAAGCCCCTAAAATTTGCTTGTAGGTCGAATCCGTTAAAGGAATGCGAGCGCCCAGAAAAGCTGCCGGAATGGATCCGAGGGCGAATGGCCAAAACAGGGTCCATTTAAAATAACCCTGGCGGTAAAAAGCAATGAATGACATCAGCGAAACACCTAGATTTAACAAGAGTGCTGTTTGCTTCATGAGCGGCGGAGCGATTGCAAAGAGGGCCATCACGGCTAAATAACCACTAGCGCCTCCGTGTCCTACAGAGGCATATAAAAAGGCCATTATGGCAAGCAAAAGAACTAATTCCACGCTATTTACGAAGGGCTAATTGGAAATAAATAAACATCTTTTCCCAGTCCGCCACGCGAATACGCTCTTCTTTGATGCGAGCAGCTGGAAGGGCTTTAATCTTTTCAAATAGTCT
>JAGWUO010000017.1 GCA_028868395.1 Cytophagales bacterium
TGCCGCCTTCAAAAAGATCGCCGCGCGATCCTCCCAAGGCATCGATGCCCAAGCGGATCTAGCTGCCAAAGCCGCGTCAATCGCTTGCGCCACTTCCGCTTTTCCTCCTTCATAATAGTGACCTAACACGTGCTGGTGATCGTGGGGGCAAGTCATCGCTACTTTTTTGGCACCCTTCACAGAACGACCTGCGATGCGCATCTGCACGTCAATTTGTTGATTTCGCAAATCCGAAAGGGCTTGCTTTAATTTCGATCTCTCCGCTGAATTTGCGCCATATTGCAAAATAGGCTCATTCACAGGTGTAGGCACTTGAAAAACTCCTGAGGACATATTGTTTCGTTGATGTGTAATAAATAGGATGCTAAATTACGGGTTTTCTACTTATTATCAAGGCGCATGCAATGGTGCATCAAAGCTAAGGTAAGGTTTCAATCGCCTCCAGGCCACCTGATCTAGCAATTGAATTTGCTGCAAGGTTTCGAAATCCTTCAAGGGACCATGTTGTTTTCTGTAGGCCAAAACCACCTTCGACTGCCCATAAGGCAAATACGGATGCCTAAAGTCCTTCCACTCCACCTGATTAATCTTCAGAAAACGATACACCCCCGCTCCTACCTTTAATAGTGCCTTATTTTCTTTTACCCAAACCGAGTCCAAACCATACACCTCCTTCAATTGATCCACCTGGTAAAACCCACCCAACTTCTCCCTGTAGGTAATTATCCGTTTCGCAAATCCTGGCCCTATCCCATTCAGTGCCACCCATGCTGTTGAATCCGCGGTATTAATATCGATAGCTTGTTGCCTTCTCTGGACTCCTGAATCCTTTCCTCCGGACTTAAAACTCCCATAGTCGACCCACCCTTTCCCCCGGACTCCTGACTTAAACCCTCCTGACTTTCGCGCAGCGAACGACTTCGGACTAATCTCCTTATAATTCGCCTCCCAAACCACCGGATTAAATTCCAATTTTTCCTGCTCCTTCTTATAGTATTCATTCCCTATATAATAGAGCACATACATTCCCATCAGACCAAAGAGCACAAGAATTCCTTTGATCTCGTCGTGGGTATAGGCGAGGACGAAGCGGAGGTAATACATTAGTTTTGTTTTCATTAGTGGTTGATTTGAAAGCATAAAGAATAAAGCACAAAGAATAAAGCTGGTTTTAAATGGGTTAGAAGCCCCGATTTAGGATTCATAGAAATTTGCGCTAACCATTTCGTGAATGCATCGCCCATGGCGATTCGATCTTTATTCTTTATGCTCTGTGCTTTATTATTTATTTAAGAGCAATCTCAAATAAAATTTCCACAACCCCCTTGTTTCTCAGAAAATTATCAGTACCTTTGCAGGCTATTTTAGGGTACAAGCCTTCGGGCCTATCCAAAAAGAAATGATTTCTGAAACACAATTCCTTTATCGTAGGGGAAGCGCAAAGGGGAATCATTTTTTCATCTACGAGGCATTTCAGCTTTAAATTGTGCCCATAGGGCCATTTTTCATTTAATTTAAAACGTATAAAGCCTTGAGTAACATCACTGCCACAGGAAGACACAGCTTTGCGAAAACGCAGTCTGTGATCGATTATCCAGATTTTCTGGATATCCAAATCAAATCCTTTCAGGATTTTTTCCAGCTAGAGACAGCTGCTGAGAATCGTACTGACGAAGGTTTATTTAAAGTGTTTGCTGAGAATTTTCCAATCGCGGATTCGCGGGAAAATTTCGTTTTGTCGTTCGTTGACTACTCTGTAGATCCGCCGAAATATTCGGTAGACGAGTGTATCGACCGCGGTTTAACGTATTCAGTACCTTTAAAAGCGAAATTACGTTTGATCTGTAATGATACAGACAACGAAGATTTCCAAACCATCGAACAAGAAGTATTCTTAGGAAACATTCCTTACATGACAGAACGTGGATCATTCGTGATCAACGGTGCTGAGCGTGTAATTGTTTCTCAGTTGCACCGTTCGCCAGGTGTATTCTTCGCGCAATCGAAGCATACGAATGGAACTAAATTGTATTCGGCTCGTATCATTCCATTCAAGGGTTCTTGGATTGAATTTGCAACGGACGTTAACAATGTGATGTATGCGTACATCGACCGTAAAAAGAAATTCCCAGTGACTGTATTGCTTCGTGCGATTGGTTACGGAAATGACAAGGACATCCTTGATTTATTTGGCTTAGCTGAAGAAATGAAGGTGGACAAGAAAAACTTGAAAACTACGGTAGGACGTCGCTTAGCTGCGAGAGTTTTGAAAACGTGGCAAGAAGACTTCGTAGATGAAGATACAGGTGAGGTGGTTTCTATCGACCGTAACGAAATCTTGATCGAGCGTGATACTGTTATTACAGAGAACGAGATCGAGACGATTTTGGAATCAGGATCAAGCACGATCATCTTGCACAAAGACGATGTGAACGTATCTGATTACAACATCATCTACAATACCTTACAAAAAGATACGTCGAACTCGGAGAAAGAGGCGGTAGAAGTTATCTACAAGCAATTACGTAACACGGATGCTCCAGATGAGCAAACGGCACGTGATATCATCCAAAACTTGTTCTTCTCAGACAAGCGTTATGATTTAGGCGAAGTAGGTCGTTACCGTATCAATAAAAAATTAGGCCACGATATCCCGATGGATATCAAGGTATTGACTAAAGAAGATATCATCTCTATCGTGAAGTATTTGATCGGTTTGATCAACTCTCGCGCGGTTGTCGATGATATTGACCACTTGTCTAACCGTCGTGTACGTACCGTGGGTGAGCAATTATACGCTCAGTTCGGTGTAGGTCTTGCACGTATGGCTCGTACGATCAAAGAACGTATGAACGTTCGTGATAACGAGGACTTTAAGCCAGTGGACTTGATTAATGCACGTACGTTATCGTCTGTGATTAACTCGTTCTTTGGAACAAATCAGCTATCTCAATTTATGGATCAAACGAATCCATTGGCTGAGATCACGCACAAGCGTCGTATGTCTGCCCTAGGGCCAGGCGGTCTTTCTCGTGAAAGAGCTGGTTTCGAGGTTCGTGACGTTCACTATACGCACTATGGTCGTCTTTGTACGATTGAAACGCCAGAGGGACCAAACATCGGTTTGATTTCTTCTCTTTGCGTTCACGCGAAAGTGAACGGAATGGGCTTCATCGAAACTCCTTACCGTGTGATCGAATCAGGTAAAGTAGATACGTCTACAACTGTTTCGTATTTAACGGCGGAAGAAGAAGATGGAAAGAACATCGTTCAAGCAAATGCACAGATTGATAAAACGGGTAAATTCTTATCTGATCGTGTGAAAGCACGTTTCGAAGGAGACTTCCCATTAGTGAATCCAGCAGATGCACAATATATGGACGTAGCGCCTAACCAAATTGTTTCGGTTGCGGCTTCTATGATTCCTTTCTTAGAACATGATGATGCGAACCGTGCCTTGATGGGATCGAACATGCAGCGCCAAGCGGTGCCATTGTTACGCCCTGAAGCACCTATCGTAGGTACAGGTTTAGAACACCGCGTGGCAATTGACTCCCGTACTTTAGTCGTTGCTGAAGGAAGTGGTGTAATCGAATACGTAGATGCTTTACGCATCGTGGTGAACTACGATCAAACGGAAGAAGAAAAATTAGTGAGCTTCCACGGTTCTACAAAAGAATACAAATTAATCAAGTTCCGTAGAACGAACCAGGATACAACGATCAACTTGAAACCGATTGTCTTCAAAGGACAAAAAGTGGTGAAAGGTCAAGCGCTTTGCGAGGGTTATGCAACTCAAGCAGGTGAGCTAGCTTTAGGTCGTAACATGAAAGTGGCGTTCATGCCATGGCAAGGTTACAACTTTGAGGATGCGATCGTGATGTCTGAAAAAGTGGTTCGTGACGATATCTTTACTTCGATCCACATTGAGGAATTCGAATTAGAGGTACGTGATACGAAACGTGGTGAGGAGGAATTAACTTCTGAAATCCCGAACGTTTCTGAGGAAACAGTTCGTAACCTAGACGAGAACGGTGTTGTTCGCGTAGGTTCTGAGGTGAAAGAAGGAGATATCTTAATTGGTAAGATTACGCCAAAAGGAGAGTCTGATCCGACTCCAGAAGAGAAATTATTACGTGCCATCTTTGGTGACAAGGCTGGTGATGTGAAAGATGCTTCGAAGAAAGCGCCACCATCGTTAAAAGGTGTGGTAATCGACACGAAATTGTTCGCTCGTCCTAAAAAGGATAAAGATCAACGTGATAAGTCGAAGGCTGAATTGAAGTTGGTTATGAAGCAATACGGTAAAGACCTATTAGAGGTTCGTAAAATCATGATCGAAAAGACCGTTGCTTTATTAGCTGGAAAAACATGTGGTGGTATCCGTCACAAGTTTGGCACAGTGATCGTAGAGAAAGGGGTTAAATTCACAGCGAAGAATATCGAAGAATTATTATTCCCAGATAAAAACTTATACCGCGATGAGTCAACGTATGCCGTTCCTGAAGAGGCAAATTTACTTTCAGATTTGATCGTAGAGGATGCAACTGCGGATGCAGCGACTAACGCGACTTTCTTAGCCTTAATTAAGAGCTACCACGTTCGTCGTAACGAAATCGCTGGTCAGTTCAAGCGTGAGCGTTTCGTGTTAGAAGTAGGTGATGAATTACCTGCTGGTATCGTGAAATTAGCGAAGGTATATGTAGCTAAGAAACGTAAGTTAAAAGTGGGTGATAAGATGGCGGGTCGTCACGGTAATAAGGGTATTGTTGCTCGTATCGTTCGTGAAGAAGATATGCCATTCTTAGAAGATGGAACACCAGTAGATATCGTATTGAATCCACTAGGGGTACCATCTCGTATGAACTTAGGACAAATTTACGAGACCGTATTAGGTTGGGCTGGACAAAAATTAGGTAAGCGTTATGCAACGCCTATTTTCGACGGTGGAACTGAGGCAGAAGTAGCCGCTGAATTAGCAGCAGCAAATCTACCAGAATGGGGTCGTACGTATTTATACAATGGTTTAACGGGTGATAAATTTGATCAACCGGTGACTGTAGGTATCATCTATATGTTGAAACTAGGTCACTTAGTGGATGATAAGATGCACGCACGTTCGATCGGACCTTACTCATTAATTACACAACAACCATTGGGTGGTAAAGCTCAGTTTGGTGGTCAGCGTTTTGGTGAGATGGAGGTTTGGGCATTAGAGGCCTTCGGTGCAGCGAATATCTTGCAAGAGATCTTAACTGTGAAGTCTGATGATGTCATCGGTCGCGCAAAAGCTTACGAAGCTATTGTAAAAGGTGAAAACATGCCTAAGCCTAACATTCCAGAATCATTCAACGTATTGATTCATGAATTGAGAGGTTTAGCCCTTGAAATCACCCTTGAGTAAACCATTGGGCTTTGGCCCTATTAAAAGAGTTCATTTTCCAATAAAATACATAGAAAATGTCATTTAAAAAGACTAGAAAGCTGAATAGCGATTTCCAAAAAGTAACCATCTCACTAGCCTCTCCTGAGTCCATCTTAGAGGGGTCTAATGGCGAGGTAACACAACCGGAAACCATCAACTACCGTACCTACAAACCCGAAATGGGCGGTTTGTTTTGCGAGCGTATCTTCGGTCCTACAAAGGACTGGGAGTGTCACTGCGGTAAATACAAGCGTATTCGTTACAAAGGCATCATTTGCGATCGCTGTGGTGTAGAAGTAACGGAGAAAAAAGTACGTCGTGAGCGTATGGGCCACATCGAATTAGTGGTTCCAGTAGCACACATCTGGTACTTCCGTAGCTTACCGAACAAAATCGGTTACATGCTAGGACTATCTACGAAGAAATTAGACCAAGTAATTTATTACGAGCGTTTCGTTGTAGTTCAACCAGGTATGTACGCGGAAGAAGGAAAGATCGGTAGCCAATACCTTGATTTCTTAACAGAAGACGAGTACTTAGATATCTTAGACAAATTACCGCGCGAGAACCAACATTTACCAGATGAGGATCCACAGAAATTCATCGCGAAAATGGGTGCTGACGCGTTAAATATGTTATTATCTCGCATTGACTTAGACAGCTTATCGGCTGACTTGCGTCACTCTGCGGACACTGAATCCTCTCAACAACGTAAGGCTGAAGCCTTGAAGCGTTTGAAAGTGGTAGAAGCGTTCCGTGAGTCAGTAGGTCGTATCGATAACCGTCCTGAGTGGATGATCATCAAAATGGTACCTGTAATTCCACCAGAATTACGTCCATTGGTGCCATTAGATGGAGGTCGTTTTGCGACATCCGATCTAAATGATCTATACCGTCGTGTGATTATCCGTAACAACCGTTTGAAGCGTTTGATCGAGATCAAAGCGCCAGAGGTAATCTTACGTAACGAAAAACGTATGTTGCAAGAAGCTGTTGATAGCTTATTTGACAACTCACGTAAAGTAAATGCGGTTCGTTCTGAAGGTAACCGTGCCTTGAAGTCTCTTTCTGATATGTTGAAAGGTAAGCAAGGTCGTTTCCGTCAAAACTTATTAGGTAAGCGTGTCGATTATTCAGGTCGTTCGGTTATCGTGGTAGGTCCAGAATTGAAAATGCACGAGTGTGGTCTTCCGAAGGATATGGCGGCAGAATTATTCAAGCCGTTTGTTATCCGTAAGTTGATCGAGCGTGGTATCGTGAAGACGGTTAAGTCTGCGAAGAAAATTGTTGATCGTAAGGATCCAGTGGTTTGGGATATTTTGGAAAATGTAATGAAAGGACACCCAGTTCTTTTAAACCGTGCTCCTACCCTTCACCGTTTAGGTATCCAAGCTTTCCAACCGAAATTAATCGAAGGAAAAGCGATCCAATTGCACCCATTAACTTGTACGGCATTTAACGCCGATTTCGATGGTGACCAGATGGCGGTTCACGTTCCACTAGGACATGAAGCGATTTTGGAAGCCTCGTTATTAATGCTTGCATCACATAACATCTTGAACCCAGCGAATGGTGCGCCTATTACGGTACCATCTCAGGACATGGTGTTAGGTTTATATTATGTAACTAAAGGACGTAAGTCAACTCCAGACCACAAGGTAGAAGGAGAAGGACACCGTTTCTACGGATTTGAGGAGGTTGTAATCGCCTTGAACGAGAAGAAATTGTCTAAGCACGCGAACATCGTAGTGAAAGCTACGGTACGTAAAGAAGATGGTACATTAGTTCAAGAAATGGTGGAAACTGTTGCTGGACGTGTATTATTCAACTTATGTGTTCCTGAGCAAGTAGGTTACATCAATGAGTTATTGACTAAGAAGAAATTGCAACAAATCATCTCACACGTTCACAAGATCTGTGGTATGGCTCGTACAGCGCAATTCTTAGATGATATCAAAGAATTAGGTTTCCAACAAGCCTTCCACGGTGGTTTATCGATGGGTATTGGTGATGTTCAAATTCCAGCTGAGAAAGCTTCTTTAGTGAAGAAAGCACAGGATGATGTTCAAGCCGTTTGGGACAACTACTTAATGGGTTTAATCACAGATAACGAGCGTTACAACGCAGTTATTGACATCTGGACAAAAGTGAACTCGAAAATTACCGAGACATTGATGAAGCAGATGGAAGAGGATAACCAAGGATTTAACGCGATCTACATGATGATGCACTCTGGAGCCCGTGGTTCTCGTGAGCAAATTCGTCAACTAGGTGGTATGCGTGGTTTGATGGCAAAACCTCAGAAGAACTTACAAGGTTCAGTAGGTGAAATCATCGAAAACCCAATCCTTTCTAACTTTAAAGAAGGTCTTGACGTATTAGAGTACTTTATCTCAACTCACGGTGCGCGTAAAGGTTTGGCAGATACTGCCTTGAAAACAGCCGATGCGGGTTACTTGACTCGTCGTCTACACGACGTAGCACAAGACGTTATCGTGAACGAAGAAGATTGCGGTACCTTACGTGGTATCGAGGTGTTCCCATTGAAAGACAATGAGGAGATCATCGAACCATTATCTGAGCGTATCTTAGGTCGTGTTTCTATTCACGATGTATATGATCCAATCACCAATGAGTTAATCGTAGCTTCTGGTGATGAAATCAACGAGGCAATCGCAACGAAAATTGATGAGACAGCGATCGAGTCAGTAGAAATTCGTTCGGTATTAACTTGTGAGACGCAAAGCGGTGTGTGTGCGAAATGTTACGGACGTAACTTAGCGACAGCTGCGATGGTGAACTTAGGAGAAGCGGTAGGTGTAATTGCCTCTCAATCGATTGGTGAGCCAGGTACTCAGTTAACGTTACGTACGTTCCACGTGGGTGGTACGGCACAAAACGTTTCCTTAGATGCGAGCGTTAAAGCGAAATTTGACGGGGTGATTAACTTCGAAGAGGTTCGTTCTGTAAGCTCTACCGATGCAGATGGAAATCCAGTAGAAATCGTCATGGGTCGTTCTGGTGAGGTTCAAATTGTGAACCCAGCGAACAAACAAGTATTGATCTCTTCTAACATTCCTTATGGTTCATTCTTACGCGTTAAGGAAGGCCAAGCGGTGAAAAAAGGAGACGAAATCTGCGCTTGGGATCCATATAACGCGGTAATCCTTTCTGAAGCTGAAGGAAAAATTGAATTCGAGGCAATCGAAGAAAATAATACCTACAAAGAGGAAGCGGATGAGCAAACAGGTATGCGTGAGAAGGTAATTATCGAATCGAAAGATAAGACGAAGAACCCATCCGTTATCGTTAAAGCAAAAGGTAAAGAAGATTTAGTATACAACGTTCCAGTAGGTGCGCGTTTAGCGATCGACGAAGGAGATAAAATCAAAGCGGGTCAAATTATCGCTAAGATTCCTCGTGCAGCAGGTAAAACACGTGACATTACGGGAGGTCTTCCACGTGTAACGGAATTATTCGAAGCACGTAACCCATCTAACCCAGCCGTAGTAACGGAGATTGATGGGGTAATTTCTTACGGTGTAATTAAGCGTGGTAATCGGGAGATTATCGTGACACCGAAAGAGGGAGCTGAGCGTCGTTACTTAGTACCTTTGACACGATTCATCTTAGTACAAAATAATGACTTCGTACGTGCAGGTTCTCCACTTTCTGATGGAGCTATCACTCCTTCAGATATCTTGAAGATCAAAGGACCTACAGCGGTACAAGAATACTTAGTGAACGAGATCCAAGACGTATACCGTCTACAAGGTGTGAAGATCAATGATAAGCACATCGAGTGTATCGTTCGCCAAATGATGCAAAAAGTTCAGATTTTAGAGCCAGGTGATACGCAATTCTTACAAGGTCAAAACGTAGATCGTTTCGTATTCCGTCACGAGAACGACTTGATCTTAGATCAGAAGGTGATCACTGACGCTGGAGATTCTGAGAAATACAAAGCAGGTATGATTCTTTCTGCTCGTGCTTTACGTGATGAGAACTCTTCGTTAAAACGTAGAGACTTGAAGTTAATGAAGGTACGTGATGCGCAAGCAGCCGTTTCTTCTTCTAACTTACAAGGTATCACGCAAGCTTCGTTAGGAACTGAATCATTCATTTCAGCTGCGTCGTTCCAGGAAACTACGAAAGTACTTTCTGAAGCGTCTATCCGCGCGAAACAAGATACCTTAGACGGCTTGAAAGAGAACGTTATCGTAGGTCACTTGATTCCAGCAGGTACAGGTCTTCGTCGCTACAAAGACATTTTAGTGACATCGAAAGATGAGCTAAAAGCAATGGAAGCGAAGAAAGAAGCTGCAGAAATCGCTGAAGCGAAAGAAAAAGTAGAAGCTGCAAACTAATTTGTAGATTCATTTGAATAGACCCCCGGCTTTTCTTAAGTTCGGGGGTTTATTTTTTACCAGAACAGAAATATGGAAAACCCAGCAGAAGAAAATCAACTCAATATCGAACTTCCAGAAGAGATGGCGGAGGGCCATTATGTGAATTTGGCATTAATCGCGCATAGCCCATCCGAATTTGTGATGGACTTTATTCGCATCCTTCCAGGCCTTCCTAAGGCGAAAGTAAAGTCGAGAGTCGTGATGACTCCAGACCACGCTTACCGATTAATGCAGGCGCTACAAGAGAATATTCAGAAGTACGAAGAGGCCTTTGGCCCTATTATGAAGGAAGGGGACGCCGCTGGCTTCCAATTCCCGATGAATTATAACGGCCCCATAGGCGAAGCGTAAACGTTTTAGGTCATTTAATCCCATTTTTTTAGCTGAAAATCAGGTAAAAAGGTGGGATTTTTGCCTTTTAAAGGAAATTAGAATTACTATGCGCTTATCTAAAAAATTCCTGGAGTCAGGCAAACTTCAATCTTCTATTGCTTTACAAGTACCATCGCCGGAGATTTTCACGTATCCGGAGAAAGTCCTTCAATTTGGGACAGGGGTGTTGCA
>JAGWUO010000305.1 GCA_028868395.1 Cytophagales bacterium
GTATTGCACACGGCGATTCGCAAAGTACAAGACGATTTAGATCGCTTCTCGTTTAACACGGTAGTTTCTACCTTGATGATTTGTGTGAATGATTTAGGTGCTTTAAAATGCCACAAGAAATCAGTTTTACGTGAATTAGTGATCTTGTTGTCTCCATACGCTCCGCACATCGCGGAAGAACTCTGGGTAGCTTTAGGGGAGCAGGCGGGAAGTATATCCTATGCTTCATTCCCGGTATTTAACGCAGCTTTCTTAGAGGAGAATGATTTCAATTACCCGATCTCGTTCAATGGAAAGGTGAAATTAACGTTAGCATTTCCAGTGACGGCAACACCGGCCGAGATTGAAGCAGCGGTTTTAAGTAATGAACAAGTAACGAAACACTTAGAGGGTAAGGCGCCTTCAAAAGTCATTGTGGTTCCTAAGCGAATCGTGAATATCGTTTTAGGTAAATAACAAAAAAGGCTCCTCAATTCGAGGAGCCTTTTTTGTTTCATTATTCTCTTGGCGGTCCGCCTTGACGCATTTGGCTTTGCATCGTTTTGTATTTCTCTAACTGTTCTGGAGTTAAGATAGCTTTGAATTGCTCTGCTTGCGCATCGTTTGTTTTTTTCATTTCAGCCATCATCTCTTCTCTTTCCATCCCTTGCTCGCGTAATTCCATCATCTTCTTCATCCGAGCTGCAATTAAGGGTTCGACTTTAGCTACCTGATCTTTCGATAAACTTAATTCAGTTGTCATGCGATCTAGTTGACGTTGTACCATCGCTTGAGGATCCATTCCCTGTGCGTGGATTTGGTTACTGAATGCCATCATTGCTACAACGAAGGCAAAAATTGTGCTAATCTTTTTCATATTATGTTGGAAAAATAGTTTCCCAAATATATTGATATACTTGAGTTGCTGGTATCTGTTTGTCGATATTTTGCGACGAAATGAAAACAGGATAATAGACCTCATCGCAGAAAGGACTACCGTGAGAACCCTTTACTAGCGTGGCATCGAGCGGAATTACGTCCATGCGGTATCGAAATCCTAAGAGCTTTCTAGCTAATTTATACGCCGCTCTGAGCTTAATGAAGGGGTTTTTAGGATCCATAAACATTTCGACAGGATCATAACCTGGTTTTTTGAAGATGTCCACACAGCGGGCGAAGTCCGGTGCTTTCGCATCGTCTAACCAATAATAATAGGTAAACCATTTGTCAGAATCTGCGACCAAAACCAGATCCCCACAACGTTCGTGTGCGATCTTAAAGTCTTCAAGTTCATTGCCGCTGAGGATTTTGGCGATACCTGGAACCTTTTCGAAGATGGCTCGGATTTCAGCTGGATTTTTACAATAGATATGAGCAATCTGGTGATCAGATACCGCAAAGGCTTCGCTCGCCCCCGGATCCAATAATTCCAAACCTTGTTCCTCTCTAATAGCAATCTTACCGGCCTCGCGTAGCACGCGATTTAAGTGAATCGGCGTATGGACATCGTTGATTCCATATTCGGATAGCAAGATGATTTCTGCATTTTTGGCCTCAAAATGCGTAATTAACTGATCTAAAACCCGATCGATTTCGCCTAATTCTTTCTTAATTGCCGGTAAATTCACCCCAAATTTCTGTAAACAATAGTCTAAATGGGGCAAGTAAATCAGGTTTAAGGTAGGATCGAATTTTTCATCCACATAGATGGATGCATCCGCAATCCATTGGGTGGACTTAATATTCGCATTGGGACCCCAAAAATTAAACAAAGGAAATGTGCCCAACTTCGCTTGCAATTCGTCTCTTAAACTGGCAGGATGAGAATAGCAATCGGGCGCTTTCACGCCATCTGAATGGTATTGAGGTCGAGGGGTAACGGAATAGTCAGCTGAGGAATACATATTGTACCACCAGAACATTTTGGCACAAGTAAAATTCGGATCTTTTCTTTTTGCTGCCTCCCAAATCTTTTCTGCTCCCACTAAGGGATTTGATTGTTTCCAAAACTTCACTTCCGAATCCGTCTTATCATA
>JAGWUO010000306.1 GCA_028868395.1 Cytophagales bacterium
GCGGTTTTGTCACCTCTTGTGAAAGTAAACGTAGTATAGGCCATTACGAAATTTGAAATGCCTTTTGCGTCAGGTTTATCGAATTGGTTTTCCCAAACTGGACCCACTTCAATTTTCACTTTAACGCCTTTATCTGCAAATAATTTGAACATAGCCATGTTTCCATCGATACCCATGGAATCTAAATTATCATGGAAAATGGCATCTGCCGTATAGGCTGCGCGGTAAGTAGCGGTATCTCCTGATTCGATTGCACCAATGGCTTTTCTAACCAGATCTGTGTTAGCAGAACTGTCAATCACGATGCCGCTTTGGCCTTTTGCGCCAGCTGATGCTGCTGCGCCGTCCTCTTTTTTAGAACATGCGAAAATTGATCCCGCCAGTGCGAATAATAGAATGATTTTTTTCATTTCTTTGGTTGTTTAAAGGGTGAATAAATTTTGCCAAAGAAAGTGTAAATAATTCCCATCTTGGAGAATTCAAAAAACACTTTTGTTCCGTTTGGGGATTTTGGAACAAATTCTATTCTTTAATCCGAGCTGCTTGCTCCCCCGTTAAGCCCCATCGGGCTCTCACTACAGATGAATTTTGCCAATTACCGTAATCATTTAGTTGTTTTGACAAAAAGGGTAATAATACGTGATTAGGTAAACCGATCTTTTTACCTAGACGATTCCAAAGGAAATTCATCAAGTGTAAATCCTTTGATCCAATCTTTTTTCGTTGTGAAAAAGCTTGCTGTAGATCGGCTTGGCGATGCCCATCGAATCCTCGCCAAATCCGAAACCTTGGTTCTCGAATTGGCCGTACAAGAAAGAGCTTCAGCGTTTTATTTTGACCCAGTAATTGAATGACAAACAGCAGATTTACGAAACAAAATAGGTCATAATCGAACCACAAATTGACCTCTGAATGGTCAGGAATTTGCTTGATTTTTTTGAATTCTGTAACCGTTTTTTTGTCGTATTCTTCCGTCGGAATGCCATAGGTTTTTGCTAAATAGTCAGCTCTTTGGCGATAAAAAGCCTCAAAGGAATCCGCTTTTAGCGGCCCCTCTATCAGCATTTCTCGCATAATAATTGCGTTTTCAGCCTGCAAAGTTGATTGTAGGCAATCCCCATTTAGAATATGTACTTTCATCTACGCATCCACCGAATCATACACAATCACTTTTTTCCACAAGTGTGCATAATTCTTCACGAAATCGACGTGAATAGGGTGATCCTGGTACACTTTTTGGCCTGCTTCATCATCGAAGAACATCAATTCTGACACATCCCAGCTCGTATCCACCACCTCGCGTTTTTCGGTAGAGGCTAAGGTTCCGATATGGATTTCCTTGATCGTAGGGATGCCTTTCAGTGCCTTCAAGCCTTTGATTAATTGCTGCTTATCCTCCTCAGAATTCGGATTATTTAGCCAAAAAAATACGTGGTGCAATAAGGGTTTCTTTGCAGCTGCTTTAGCTGTTGTTCCTTTGCTTGCTAGTAAGCCCGCAGAGGCAATAAAGTGACGTCTTTTCATCGTATTACGTTTTTGCGTTCAGGCTTTGGATGTCAAAACCGGCTACTTGTTTATATTGATTCATTATTTGTGCTAGTTCTTCATGCGGAATTTCGGACTCACTAAAGCCAGCAGGGAAACGCTCCTCCATGAGATCCATAATGAAATCGGGGCCTTTTTGGCGGTTTTGCAAGACCACTTTTGCGGTGGCTGGTACGCGTTCTTTATCGTAATTAACGAGCGCTTGAATGACATCTTTTTCCGCTAATAAGGCCAATGCCAAAGCATCTGCATCCAAAATCGCCTGCGATGCCCCATTCGACCCGATGGGGTACATCGGATGTGCCGCATCGCCTAACAAAGTGACGCGCCCAAATGACCATTTGTCCAATGGATTACGGTCAGACATGGGGAATTCAAAGATGCCACCATCCGTTTTTTCAATCATTTCTGGCACATTTATCCAGTCAAATTTCCAGTCTTTGTAAAGTGCTAGT
>JAGWUO010000307.1 GCA_028868395.1 Cytophagales bacterium
TGGGATTTATAATCATATTCCGTCGAATAGGAATAGGACAATCCATGCGTCGTACGCGTTTGGTCATCTTTCATCGACCAGGACAAACTCGGGTAAATATGGGTGTCTTTCCTGGAGGCCGAAGAAACAGTCAATGGATCAATGTTGTCTGAAGAAGCAGACGTATATTGATCAATATTCATGTCCGCCGTAAAACTGTGCGTGCGATTTTTTAGATCTATTTTAGAAAGTCGAATTTCAAAAGAAGTGGCTAAATCAGTTAATTTTTCTGTTCCAATTCCACCAGTAATCGCCGAATTGTGACCATCCTGATCATAATACCCAGCTACTAAATTGATTTCCTCGAATTTCAGTGCGCGTTTTTTATAGGCGAGCGAATCCGCTTCCTGCGCTTTTACCCCTTGTAGAAAAGAGCAATACAAACCGATGGCTAATATAATTTTCTTCATGACTAATTACATCCGCAGCCTCCTCCGCTTTTACCTCCATTGGCCCCCGAAGCTCCTTCGCGGTACAAATAAAAACTCTGTTCGAATTTCTCACTTTTGCGAGCAGATAATTCCATCTCAGAATCATTGATTCGGCTCTTTTGGAATTCTTTGACGCGGACACAGCTGGAGAGAGCCACTAGCGTAATCAGGAAGAATAATACTTTTTTCATCGGGTTAACAGCTTTATTAAACGCGAATTCCCTTCGAGGAATAAATCACATTATCGTCACTTATTATTAGACAGGCGAGGCCTGTCATTTGGTTAATCAAATCCAAACCTACCTCCACTCCCATCACCGCAATGGGCGTAGTTAAGGCATCGGCTAATTCGGCAAAAGGGGCAAATACCGTCACACTCTTAATGCCTCGAATGGGAAATCCCGTCTTGGGATGAATCGTGTGAGAATATTTAATTCCATCGATCCATACAAATTTTTCATAATTCCCAGAGGTTGCCACCGCTGCATTTTTTAAATCAAATTCTGCAATAATATCTTTGGGTGAATCTGGATTGGAGATTCCCACTTTCCAATGTTGGCCATCTTCCCGAACTCCCCAAGCATTCATATCTCCTGAAGCGTTCACCACCCCATTGTCAAATCCCTCCGCTTGCAACACTTGCTTCGCTCGATCCGCGGCATAGCCTTTCCCAATCCCCCCAAAACCAATCCGCATTCCTTTTTCTTTCAAAAATACCGTTCCATTTCCAAGGACAATATTTCGGTAATCAATCAATCCAACCGCCTTCTGAGCAATATCGACAGAGGGAAGCTGGGTCATTTTTTGGTCAAAATTCCAAAGACTTTTATCCAACGATCCATAAGTCAAATCAAAGGCTCCCTGAGTTAAAGCAGAAATTCTTTGTGCTCGTTCAATCAAGGCATAGACTTCCTCGTCCACCTCCACCGGCTGCAAACCAGCCTTTTTATTGATCTGATTCGTTTGTGAATCCTCTTTAAAAGTGGTCAATAGTGCTTCGATGCGCATTATCTCTTTAATCGCCTTTTCAATTGCCCGTTCTGCCCCTACTTTTTCTGAGCCTATCACCCCAATATCGAAGCGATTTCCCATTAACATTGCGGTGCGTTGAACTAAGGGCATCTTATCGAAAGGCTTTTATCTCTGCTATAAATTGCTCTTTATTCCCTTGGTAACCCTTCCATTCCCTCAATACTTTTCCGTCCTGATTCAATAAAACGGTTAAGGGAAACTCGCCATTCGGATTGTACTTTTCTGCCAAAGCATCATTTTTATCCTGTTGCTCTTTAGGCAATTGATTCTTTTTTAATCGAGGGAAATCTGCACGTAATAAGATGAGATTTGCTTCTGTGAACGCAGTAAATTCAGACGACTCGAACACATCTTTCTTCAACTTGATGCAAGGCCCACACCAATCCGAGCCGGAGAAATTCAAAACGATGAGCTTGTGCTGCAGAGAGGCTTCGGTTTTGGCCTGAGAAAAATCGGCTAACCAGGTTAATAAAGAAAATAAAATA
>JAGWUO010000308.1 GCA_028868395.1 Cytophagales bacterium
AAGGTTTAGAGGTAATTAGGAAGGAAAAATAAAACTTATTTCCTTTAAATCATAGGATTCTACCGTGAATTCTTTTTCTATTTCCAATAAACCCTGTTCATTTACGCCTAAAATTTTACCTTCAAATTTTTCGTTTTCGGATTCATACAAGGCCCATAATCCTCGTCTGAATAAGCGTTCATGGTAAATTTCGTCAATCGTCGAAAATTGTCTTTTTAAGAAAAGATCATACGATCCTTCAATGCCTTGTGAGATGTGCTTGTATATTTCCTCTAGTGGAATCTCATGGCTAAGCTGCAAATAGGAACGAAGCGAGTTTCCTCTAATATTTTCAAATTGTTTTTGATTGATATTTAGTCCTATTCCGATGATAGCAAAACTCCATTGGCCTGCTTGAAAATTATTCTCAATAAGGATGCCTCCCATTTTGATTCCATCAAGGTAGATGTCATTTGGCCATTTGATTTCGAAATTGAAGTTTTCGCCTTGGGTGGCACGCGACCAAGCCTCTAATCCAGCTAAAATGCCATTCGCTATTGCCTTACTTAGGTAAAATTGTTTCTCCACCAGTTGATGCGGAGGTCGTAACAAATAGGAGAGGGTCAGATTTTGATTAGGTTCTGCATTCCAAGTATTTCCACGCTGTCCCCTTCCAGCTGTTTGATGACCCGCAATCCAAGCAAAACCCTCTGGCAAATCGCTGTTTAAAGCCTCAGAAAAGGCTAAAGAATTAGTGGATGGACAAATGTCTAGATATTTACTGTTTTTGCCGACGAAGCGGGTTGGAGCTTGGTAATTGTTCAATTATTATTTGTAATTTTAGGGTTACAAGAACAAATTTAGATTTTTATTCGTTATTGGTTTCTTGTTACACAAATTAATACAGAAAAAACATTTATGAGTAAAACTCTAAAGAAAGCCGCAAAGCAAATTGATGCGTCTGAGGAAATCGTGAGCTGGGTGGTAAAAGGCATGCAGGATAAAAAAGCACAGGAAATAACCGTGTTAGATTTGCGTAAAGTGGATAATGCGTTCACAGATTTTTTTGTGATATGTTCAGGTACTTCTGATACCCAAATTGATGCAATCGCTGATTCAGTGGATAAGGAAGTGTGGGAGTCAGGTAAAATACATGTTCATGCAGTAGAAGGTAAGGCAAATCGTGAATGGATTTTAATGGATTATTATGATGTCATTGTACACGTTTTTCTGAAAGAAAAGCGTTCTTTCTTCAAATTGGAGGAGTTATGGGGAGATGCTAAGTTTACCGTAATTCCTGATTAATATTATTTTAGATTTATAGAACCTTTGCACCTATCGAGGTGTTTAATGCCCAACAATAAAATACAAAATGGCGAAACAAGGGAACAATTTTAAAAATGCGAAGCGCTCTGGCTTACAACCAAGAATGCCTAAAAAACCAGCAGGTGGATTCCAAAGTTGGATGGTGGTGGGTTTAGTTATCGCCGTAATTAGTATGTTTTTCTTTTCGAAGGAAACGACTTTACAGCCGATCACCATCAAGCAGTTTGAGTCTATGTTGATTCAAAAAGAGGTGGAAAAGGTCGTAATTGTTAATGATAAAACGGTAGAGGTAAGCCTGAAGCCTACTTTTATTCCGAAGTATTTCAAGAAAAGTACGACGCAGAAATTAGTTCCTGCGGCTCAAGTTCCACACTTTGAATTTGAGATTAATTCGAAAGAAAGTTTCGAGCGTTTCTTAGAAGATCGTCAAAAAGACTTCCCGCGTAACGAACAAATAATGGCTTCTCCTGAGACGAGAACGGGTCCTTTGGACTGGTTGGGTACTTGGGGATTCTTTATTTTAATGGGACTAAGTTTCTATTTCTTATTCTTCAGAATGGGAGGAGGAGCTGGCGGCGGTGGCCAAATTTTTAATATTGGTCGTTCTCGCGCTACCTTGATCGAAGGCGAGTCTAAAGTGAAAATTACATTTAATGATGTAGCTGGTTTAGATGAGGCAAA
>JAGWUO010000309.1 GCA_028868395.1 Cytophagales bacterium
TCCTGCGTAATGTGTGGGGCTTTCGCTGGAGCTTGCGTTCTACCGTGCAAGAAGCGAATAGTATCTCGCAAATTCGCCATTCCATAGATGTCTAGGCCATCTATCAAAGCTGCCTCGGTGGCATTTTCACGAGGAAGAATGAGGGATTTGATTCCTTGTTTTTTTGCCTCAATAGCCATGGATAAAGCTCCTTTGATGGGACGAATTTCTCCGGTCAAAGAAAGTTCACCCATGATTAAATAGTCCGAAAGTCCGGTCATCTTTGTCTGTTCAGAGGCTTGCAATAATCCAAGAGCGATGGGAAGGTCATAACCGGAACCTTCCTTTCTTATGTCTGCGGGGGCGAGGTTGATGACGACCTTTCGGCGT
Source organism: Cytophagales bacterium (assembly GCA_028868395.1). Next base: position 370 of record JAGWUO010000309.1, read on the forward strand.
GGAAAGAAATAGCCGATTTGTTTGATGGCTGATTCGACGCGTTGGATGGATTCTTTGATAGTGGAATCGGGGAGGCCTACTAAATAACATTTAGAGCCTTGTCCTACGTGGGTTTCAATGGTGATAATGGAGGCGTGTATGCCTACGAGGGCACTGCCAAAAGTTTTCGCTAACATAGTGGTCGTTTAAGACACAATGTTAAGCGAACAATTTCGAATTAAATATCAGTTAATTGGACTCCTGCAGCATTTACCAATAACTTGGTTTTTACACCAAAGACCAATGGCTGGTTGTTCGGAATATGACCCGCTGGAAAATCAAAAGCGATCGGATAGGATGTTCCTGAAGTGTGTTCGGCCACTAATTCAAAAGCCGTTTTTCCGATGGTTAAACTCGCCTCGTTGCAATCGGTAAATCCTCCCACGATGAGGCCGGATAGGTTTTGGAATAATCCGGCTCGTTTTAATTGCAAGAGCATGCGATCAACGTGGTACAAACGTTCGCCTATTTCTTCTAGGAATAAAATTTTACCTGCTGTCGAGGCAAAAGTAGGGGAGCCTATTAAATGGCAGAGAAGGGATAGATTTCCACCAATGATCTCCGCGGAGGCTTCACCCAATCGGTTCAAGGGATGGGAAGGCGCTGAAACGGAAGTAGAGCCTTCAAAGAGTAGGCTATGCAAATTTTGCAAGGCAGCTTCACCGCCTTTTTGGCAAAAATTATGCGGCATAGGTCCATGAATGCTCGCAAAACCGAGGCGGTCTACCTCACATAAAAGTGCCGTAATATCAGAGAAACCTACGATCCATTTGGGATGCGTCTTAAAACCCGAAAAATCTAAGGAATCCAAAAGTCGAGAGGACCCATATCCACCTCGAATGGGAAAAATAGCCTTAATGGGCGGGTCATCTAGCATTTGCTGTAAATCGGATAAACGTTCCGCATCCGTACCGCCTAAGCCAAAATGCCGAGACAAGTAATTAGGCGCCATGCGTACGCGAAGCCCCCAGTTTTCTAACACTTCCACCCCTTGCTTCCAGTTCTCCGTAGGGGGAAAAGAGGCAGGTGATAAAATCGCGACTTCGTCGCCAGGCTGTAAAAACGGGGGAATAATCCGAGTCATAGCGTAAATATCTGCTTTTTTTTAGGATCCTCAAGGGCTAAATTTCGTAATATTGTAAAAATTCTATTTCTATCGCTCCAGCAGATTTAAATCTTGTCCATCCTATTTACAACCCGCATCCGGGCTGGGCGGAGGAATTAGTCCATTATTATACCTTATTTAAAGAGGCTATTCCGGCTGAAACGACTATTCATACCTATTTAGTTAACGATGGGAGTAAATCAGGAATTCGTCAAGAGGATATACGCTTATTATCCGAAAAAATTTCAGGTTTTACCTATATTGATTCACCTCTTAATCAAGGTAAAGGGGGCGCTTTGCGGGATGCCGTGCGGCAAACTACGGGCAAATGGGTTATTTACACGGATGCCGATTATCCCTATTTGATTGAGAATGCGGTGGAGATGTTTCGGTTACTTTCTTCTGATGCTGCCGATGTGGTGGTGGGAGTGCGAGACGAACAATATTACGATCAATTGCCCTTAGGA
>JAGWUO010000018.1 GCA_028868395.1 Cytophagales bacterium
GAATTTGTTTCCTTTAATTTCTTCCAACGCTCTAAATCCTCTTTCAGTTTCAATAGCTCAGGCTTCGTTTTCAAACGGTTTTGGAAGGCTACTTGCAATTGTTTCACAGTAGCTGGATTCACTTTTCCTGTCTTCGTGAACGTCGTCGAACGAATCATATCCCAAGGTAAGGCACTTGGTTGTGAGCTTTCGCCAAACTCCTCCGCAGAGAAAGCAGATGGCAAAGCGAAATCAGGGCTAACGCCTTTGTGCTGTGTAGAACTACCTGTAATTCGGTAGAATTTCTCTAAGGTAATTTTCAATACCCCCGGATTCTCTTTCTCTGAACGAACGAAACGACTTAAGTCTAACACACTTTGAACCGTTCCTTTACCATAAGATTGCTCCCCTACAATGATTCCACGCTGGTAATCTTGAATTGCTCCTGCAAAAATCTCCGAAGCTGAAGCAGAGAAACGGTTGATCAAAACAGCCATTGGACCGTCGTAAACTAACTCTGGATTCTCATCATTTTCTTGGGTGATTTGGCCTGTAGATTCTTTTCTTTGAACCACCGGGCCTGAGGTGATGAACAAGCCTGTTAAATCAACAGCCTCAATCAAAGAACCTCCTCCATTATTCCGTAAATCAATTAACAAGGCATCTATTCCTTCTTTCTTGAACTCCAACAAAAACTTGCGAACATCGGCCGAAGTCGATTTGAAGCCTGCCTCGTTATTTCGTGCCCCTTCGAAATCGCGGTAGAACATTGGGATGGTGATTAATCCAATTTTGATGGTTTTGTCGCCTTGTTTTTGGAACAAAATCTCCTTCTTGGCTGTCTGCTCCTCTAATTTAATCTTCTCCCGAACGATGCGGACTTCTGTGGTAGGAGAACCAGTTACGCCGGAAGCGGGCAAAATCTTCAAGCGAACTACCGTTCCTTTAGGCCCACGGATTAGTTTCACTGCATCATCTGTAAACCAACCGATGATATCGACGAATTTACCGTCTTCGCCTTGCGCTACACCCACGATGCGATCTTTAGGATTCACTTGCTTGCTTCGGTAGGCTGGACCTCCCGGGACTAAATCCACAATACTTACATAATCTCCTTCTAAACGCAGCGTAGCCCCAATTCCTTCGAAACTTTGGGACATATCCTTGTTGAATTCTTCCGCTGCCTTAGGAATCATATAAGTGGTGTGCGGATCAATACTTTCTGTGTAGGCATTCATAAAGACTTGAAAAACGTCTTCTGACTTTGTTTTAGCCATGTATTTTTCCGTCCGCTTGTAACGCTCTTTTAATTCGCGTACTGACGTAGTGTCTGCCTTCCCGCCTATTTTCCAATCCAATAATTGACGCTTCAAATCTTTACGCCAATAATCATCCAACTCTGCTTCTGATTTTGCCCAAGTCGCTTTTTCGCGGTTTGGCTGATAGCTTTCGTCTATGGAGAAATCAAATGACTTATCTAATTGTGCGTTGATGAAAGCATAGCGATCCTTCATCCTTTTTTGATATACATTATAAATCTGAAACGCAGGAGTCAAATCCCCTAAATTCAACGCCTCATCAATCGCAAAACGATACTTTTCTATTTCATTGATATCCTCCGCTAGAAAGAATACCTTATTCGGGTCCAATTGCTTGATATACGAATCAAATATTTTTGAAGACAAAGAATCATTCACCGGCACCTTGCGGTAATGGTAATTGCTCAAAATTTCGAATACCTTGCTCTCTACTTTACGCTGCAAAGCAGAAGGTTGCAAATCACCTTCTTGGTAGTTGATTTGATTCTGCAGATCAGAACCATGCATAAACCAAACAACCAATAAAGAAAGCGGGATGAAAATAGGAAGTATCTTCTTCATAAGTTTTTACTTTTCAATCTCTAATAATTCTACTTCGAATATCAACGCCGAATAAGGTTTGATCGTTTGACCACCACCACGAACGCCATAAGCAAGGTTTTGAGGGATAAATAATTTGAATTTAGAACCCACTGGCATTAACTGCAAAGCTTCCACCCAACCCGGGATAACACCATTTACTGGGAATGAAATCGGTTCTCCGCGTTGTACTGAGGAATCAAACACTGTGCCATCGATTAATGTTCCGTGGTAATGCGTTTTCACTTTATCCGTTTCAACAGGCTTAGGACCCGTACCTAATTTGATGATTTTATATTGTAAACCGGATGCCGTTACGATGATGGAATCTTTCTTTTTATTTTCTGCCAAAAACTTCTCTCCCGCCTCCTTATTAGGTAAAAATTGCTTTGATTGTTCCAAAGCCTGCGCCTCTTGATTCTTCATCATGTAAGCAGAAACAACGTTTTGGCATTCTTGTTCTGTCATTTTCAAAGCACCGCCTTGGGTAGCTGCCTCAAAACCTTTGGCCACCATCGCCGGATTCAAAGTCACCTTTTGAGACTTGAAATTCTGTGCTACTAGCACACCTACGGCATAAGAAACAGAATCCACTTGATTCGCAAATTCTTGAGTGGGTACTTTCGTAACCGATATCGTCAACTTAGGTTTTGAAGCTGGTTTAGCCTTAGGCTTCGTTTGAGCCAGTGCAGATAAAGACAAAACACAAGTTAGAATGGCAATTAATTTAAATTTCATAGGATGGATTATTAATTCTAAACAAAGCCTCGAAGATACAGAAAAAAGCCTCTTTTTCAAGAATTTTAACGGCATTTAACAGGGGTATTATCAGATGCAAAATCACATTCTTTAAAAAGTCTTATGATTATCGTCTTTTTTTTGATTAATTCATGGGATTATTCAAATTTCATGACTAATTTTGCACCCGAAATTTGATTCAAAATAAATAGTTTAAAAATCAGTTTATAAATTAATAAACCCCTCCATTTTATATGGCATCAGTAAGACCAGATGAAGTTTCAGCTATTTTACGGGAACAATTATCCCAAGCTAAAACTGTCGCAGAACTAGAAGAAGTAGGTACCGTACTCCAAGTGGGTGATGGTGTGGCACGTATTTACGGCCTATCTAATGTACAAGCAGGTGAGTTGATCGTTTTTGAAAACGGTCTGAAAGCACTAGCCTTGAACTTAGAAGAGGATAACGTAGGTGCTGTATTATTAGGCGACTCTAGCTCAGTTAAGGAGGGGGATACCGTAAAAAGAACAAACTTAATTGCCTCTGTTAAGGTAGGTGATGGCATTTTAGGTCGTGTAGTGAACACGTTAGGTGAGCCTATCGACGGAAATGGTCCTATCGCAGGTGATTTATATGAGATGCCTTTAGAGCGTAAAGCACCAGGGGTTATCTTCCGTCAACCCGTTACAGAGCCATTACAATCAGGTATCAAAGCGATCGATGCGATGATTCCAGTAGGTCGCGGTCAACGTGAGCTAGTCATTGGTGACCGTCAAACTGGTAAAACAGCGGTTTGTATCGATACGATTATTAATCAAAAAGAATTCTACGATAAAGGGGAGCCCGTTTTCTGTATCTACGTAGCCATTGGTCAAAAAGCTTCGACTGTGAAGCAAGTTGAGCAAACTTTACGTAAAGCAGGCGCAATGGATTACACGGTTATCGTTTCTGCAACAGCTGCAGATCCTGCACCGATGCAATTCTACGCTCCATTTACTGGTGCAGCCATTGGTGAATTCTTCCGTGATACAGGTCGTCCAGCTTTAGTCGTTTATGATGATTTATCGAAGCAAGCGGTAGCTTACCGTGAAGTTTCCCTACTATTACGTCGTCCACCAGGACGTGAAGCTTATCCAGGTGACGTTTTCTACCTACACTCTCGTTTATTAGAGCGTGCGGCGAAAGTGAACAACTCGGATGAGATCGCGCGTAATATGAATGACTTACCAGAATCAATCAAACACTTAGTGAAAGGTGGTGGTAGCTTAACTGCTCTTCCAATCATCGAAACACAAGCGGGTGACGTTTCTGCTTACATTCCTACGAACGTAATTTCGATCACCGATGGTCAGATCTTCTTAGAAACAAACTTGTTCAACGCAGGTATTCGCCCAGCGATTAACGTAGGTATCTCGGTATCACGTGTGGGTGGTAATGCACAGATCAAGTCAATGAAGAAAGTAGCGGGTACGCTAAAATTAGACCAAGCACAATTCCGTGAACTAGAAGCGTTTGCGAAATTTGGTTCTGATTTAGATGCTTCTACTAAATTAACGATTGACCGTGGTCGTCGTAACTTAGAAATGTTAAAGCAACCTCAATTCGCGCCTCAACGTGTGGAAGAACAAGTTGCGATGATTTATTTAGCTACAACTGGTAACTTAGATAACGTGCCAGTAGAAAAAGTTCGTGAATTCGAACAAGATTTCATTCAAGTATTACGTGCGACTGAAAAAGCTACTTTAGAAGCTTTAGGTCAAGGAAAATACGATGATACCTTAACCGCTACTTTGAAGCGTGTGGGTAATGAAGTAGCAGCTAAATACAAAGCATAAAATTAGAATACTATGGCTTCCTTAAAAGAAGTAAGAAATAGAATTGTATCCGTTAACTCGACGCAGCAGATTACCAAAGCCATGAAAATGGTTTCGGCAGCGAAGTTGCGCCGTGCACAGGATGCTATTCACCAAATGCGCCCTTATGCTAAGAAGTTAGCTGAAATGATCGCAACCGTTTCTGCTCAAACAGAGGCTGGTGCAGAGAATCCTTTCACTGAGGTGCGTGAGATCAAGAATGCTTTAATTATTGTGGTAACGTCTGATCGTGGACTTTGCGGTGCATTCAATGCGAACGTAGGAAAAGCGACTATGGCTTTAGTGCAAGAAAAATATGCAGACTTGCACGCAGCAGGGAATGTAGAGATTTTATCATTGGGTAAAAAAGGAGCAGAATACTTATCACGTCGCGGTTATAAAGTGAATGATGCTCACGCAGACATCTTTACACGTTTGAACTTCAATAACGTACGTGAGATTGGTGAGGTCGTTTTAGAAGCGTTTACTGAGAAGAAATTCGATGTGGTAGAAGTTATCTTCAACTATTCGAAAAACGTAGCGACTCAAATCATTCAAACAGAACAATTACTTCCTTTAGTAGCCTCAGAATCAGGCGAAAAAGCAAGTTCAGTGGATTATATTTTTGAACCATCTGAAGAAGAAATTATTTCTGAATTAATTCCAAAGTCGATTAAATTATCGATCTTCCGTGCCTTATTAGAGTCCAATTCTTCGGAACATGGTGCGCGTATGACAGCTATGGATAAAGCGACTGATAATGCAGGTGAATTAATTAAAGCATTGAAATTAGAATACAACCGTTCACGCCAAGCAGCTATTACGAAGGAAATCTTAGAGATCGTAGGAGGTGCAGAAGCGTTAAACGCCTAATAGAAACAGCTTACCTAACAAAAAAGCCTTTCTTTACAGGAAGGCTTTTTTTAGCTAAAATGAAAAACAACGTAATTCATCGTACGGATGAGGAACAAGAAACCGCGGTCTTAGTCGCAGTTACTTCTCAAAAACAAAATGCCGAACAAACGGCCGAATACCTCGCGGAATTAGCTTTTTTAGCTTCTACCTCGGGCGTGGTCACGCTTCATAGTTTTACCCAAAACTTAGCGAAGCCAGATAATAAGACCTACGTAGGAAAAGGAAAATTTGAGGATATCATGGCCTATGTCATTGAAAAGGATGTGGATATGATCATCTTTGACGACGACTTAAGTCCTTCACAGGTCCGCAATATTGAATTTAACATTCAAGAATACGGCAAAGAAGTCAAAGTACTCGATCGCAGTTTGTTGATCTTGAATATTTTTGCCCAAAGAGCCCAAACCGTACAGGCCCGTACCCAGGTAGAACTCGCGCAATACCAGTACATGTTACCGCGACTTACCCGCATGTGGTCTCACCTTTCCAAACAACGTGGTGGCGTGGGTATGCGTGGACCAGGTGAAAAGGAATTAGAGACGGATAGACGTATTGCAAATGACCGCATTGCCTTTTTAAAGGACAAGCTAGAAGCTATCGATAAGCAATCGTTCACCCAACGCAAGAACCGCGATCGGATGGTCCGCGTTTCCTTAGTAGGCTACACAAACGTGGGCAAGTCTACTTTGATGCAAAAACTGGCTAAAACAGACGTTTTCGCTGAAAATAAATTATTTGCCACAGTAGATTCCACCGTTCGCAAGGTGGTTTGGGAGGGCATTCCGTTCTTATTAACAGATACCGTAGGTTTCATTCGCAAACTCCCTACCCTCTTGATCGAATCCTTCAAATCGACCTTAGATGAGGTACGTGAGGCGGATGTCTTATTACACGTGGTGGATATTTCCCACCCGAATTTTGAGGAACAAATTGAAGTCGTTCAAGGAATTCTAAACGAAATGGGTGTAGGCGACAAACCGACCATCTTAGTCTTCAACAAAATCGACCTCTTCCCTGTCGAAGATATTTTCTTTGAGGGAACCGAAGTAGGTTTGGATGGAGAACCAGAATTAAGTAAAATGGACCGAGTAACGGCCTTTTTAAAACGTACACATTGGAAAACTAATACCCCTAAAACGGTTTTCATTTCTGCCGAACAACGCAGTAACCTGGCTGAATTACGCGAGACGATCATGGGTATGTTGAAAGATAAGCATATGCAGATTTTCCCGAATTGGCTGGAAGGCAACCACTTGATGGGGCATAGTGATGGGTATAATCCAGAGGGAGAGTAGAGATTATAGATTATAGAGTAGAGATTATAGATATTGGCGCTGTAGTTCAACGGATAGAATAGGCGTTTCCTAAACGCTAGATCCGGGTTCGATTCCCGGCGGGGCCACCCAGAGGGAAGCAGAAGAGCGCACCTTCTAAACGCTAGAGACGGCCGGGGTCGCGTTCGACTCGATTCCCGGCGGGGCCACCCAGAGGGAAACAGAAGAGCGCACCTTCTAAACGCTAGAGACGGCCGGGGTCGCGCTCGACTCGATTCCCGCCGGGGCCACCCAGAGGGAAGCAGAAGAGCGCACCTTCTAAACGCTAGAGACGGCCGGGGTCGCGCTCGACTCGATTCCCGGCGGGGCCACCCAGAGGGAAGAAGAGAGCGCACCTTCTAAACGCTAGATGAAGCCGGGGTCGCGCTCGACTCGATTCCCGGCGGGGCCACCCAGAGGGAAACAGAAGAGCGCACCTTCTAAACGCTAGAGACGGCCGGGGTCGCGCTCGACTCGATTCCCGGCGGGGCCACATGACGTGAAGCGTCAGTCCGGAGGGAATGAGTCCGGAGGACGAACATTTTACGAGGTCATCCCCGCAGGGGATTCCAACTTTGTGCTTTTTGCTTTGCTCTTTGTTATTTGAAAACGCGCAGCGTCAAACATTTCACGAGTTCATCCCCGAAGGGGAATCCAACTTTATTCTTTGTACTTTATGCTCTATGCTTTAACTTAAATAACATCGGAACCAAAATCAGGTGATCCTTGTTTAAAACACATTTGAAGTCCATTCCTTGAATCAACCTTACACCCATCAACTATACACACGCGTCAGTGATTTGCCTGAAAACTGGGATCAGGTGTCAGAATCATGCATTTTCCTGCAAAGCAATTATTTGGGAGTTTTGGAAAATGCTGCACCCGAAAATATGCAAAATACCTTTGTAGGGGTTTTTGAAGGGAAAAAATTAATTGCAACCGCATTGTTCCAAGAGATTGATTTAGCGCAATTAAACAGCTTTGGAGAAAGGGATCACTTTATAGTAACTCAGGTCAGAAATTTTCTTTTTCGACGATTCGCCTCGAAGTTATTAATTGTTGGTAATAATCTATTAAGTGGTCAAAACGCCTACGCCTGTCTACCTGAATCAGATGAAAAAAAGGTGGTGGAGAAACTAAAGGAACTTTGCCTTATTTGGCCAAATAAACCCCATTTAACCATTTTCAAGGACTTCACTTTAGACCAAACAAAACCTTTTCAAATACCCGCCTTTACTTCCGATTATCCATTTAGCTCACAGCCCAATATGGTTTTTGAGATAAAAGAAAGTTGGAAAACGGAGGCTGATTATGTGGCAAATTTGACCAAAAAATACCGTGATCAATTGAAGCGATGTCGCAAAAAAGGCAGCGGTATCTGGACGAAGGAATTGACTTTAGACGAAATAGTTGAGAACGAAGAAATCATCTATTCTTTGTATCTACACGTTGCAAAGAACGCTCCATTTAATACGTTTATTCTACCTGAAACACATTTTTCTGTTTTCAAAAAACAACTAGGCGAAGCGTTTATTCTGCGTGCTTATTATGAAAACGATCAACTGGTAGGCTTTACTACCGTTATTCGGCATGGAAATGAATTAGAGACGTATTTTTTAGGCTATGATGATACAATTCAGCGAGAGAAAATGCTTTACCTGAATATGCTTTACGATTTTATCCAATACGGGATTCTACAAGGTTTCAACCGTATTATTTTAGGGAGAACGGCATTAGAAATAAAGAGTTCTATAGGTGCTATTCCTGTACAACTGAATGGATTTATGCGTCATTCGTATGCCTTAGTTCACCAAAATCTAAGCTGGATATTTCCCTTCTTAGAGCCTAAATCGAATTGGATTCAACGCCATCCCTTTAAGGATTAAATAGCTGAATTATCAATTAAACATTCCACATTAGGGTGCATCCATAAAAAAGAGGCAGGACAATCGGTTCCAATTTTTCGCTCCATAATCCGCTTTACAGCGTCTTGTTTTCCCTTTCCAGTAATCAGGAAAATGATTTTTCTTGATTGCATAATACCCTCCATTCCCACGCAAAGCCCATAAGCTGGTTCATTTCCAGTTGATAAAGCTGGATCATGTGCAATGGTAGATTCTGCTAAAGTAGCTTTGTGAAAATCTGGATTTAACGTTTCCGCAGGTTCATTAAAAGCAATATGTCCGTTTTTTCCTAGCCCCAAAATACAGATATCTAAAGGACCATTCTCTTGAATAAATTTACCTATACGTTTGCATTCTGATTCAACAACTTCAGGAGCTGTGTCAAAGGAGGTATATCGGTTGTTTGAAATTTCCAAAGGGCCTAATAAATGCTTTTTCAAATAGGTTTCACATGAATCCGGATGGCTCAGAGGGATAATTCCCCATTCATCCATTTTAATTACCTGCATTTGAGAATAAAGTACTTTTTCTTTCGCCATTTCAGCATACATCCCCGTAGGACTTCCTCCGGTAGCTGCACAAAACAACAAGTTAGGATTTTGCTTGACTTCTGACGCAATCAATTGTGCCGCTTTTTCACTTAATGCAGCATAATTTTCAAGATAAGTAATTTTCATAATGTGAGATTTAAGCAGCAAGTTACCAAATAAAAAACAGATCATTTTTAGAGCTTTAAAAATAATTAATTGGAATCCTAATCGAAAAATGAGATTATCAGTTTACTGATAATTTATCAAATTAATACAATGAAAAATCTACCCCTAAAACACCCAAATCGATATTTCAAGGAATTACCTATTTACAAATAATTTATGTTATAACGCATTTAACACCTTTTATGTAGCTTGCCTAAGCCTTTGAAAAAATGCCTAACCACGAAACAATGAATACCAGTAAATACCTAACCCCTCTCTATACCTTTCTACTTATCTGTATAATTCCTTTTTCAAAGCTTTCTGCTCAAGATTGGAATTATCAGATAGGTTTGAATTCCGCCAGTTTCCGATTTCAAAGTCCAGCAGGTATTACTCAAAACTCCTTCCAACCAGATGCCGGCTTACAGCTCGCCATTCTTAGAAATGATCGCCTCGTCGATTCGGCTAAAACAAAGAGTGCATTTGTGCGTAAACTAAACTACCAAGTGGGAATCGCTATTAATCAGTTTAATTCCTTTGGAGAGACACAAAATGTACCATTTACTTATTCTTCTACCTATGTGGGACTTAAATTAGGCCTGGGTATGAAATCCCGTTTAGGTAGAGGAATGAGCCTTGCTTACAGTGGTATAATGCAGATTAATCAATTGGTTTTAGGGTCCCAAAAAATGGGAAATCAAGTTTATAATCTACAAGGCAATAAGCAATTTGATCGAATTCAATGGCTATTAGGGGGCGAAATTAAGCTAACTAAACGAATGAACAATCATACCGCCATTTTCGCCTACTTTTCAGAGGCTTGGCAACTGAATACGATTCAAAAAGACGGTAGTCAGTTCGCGATTAATCCA
>JAGWUO010000019.1 GCA_028868395.1 Cytophagales bacterium
TCAATATCTTCTAAATTAGCTCCTTTGGTTTCAGGCATCATGAAAGCTACATAGGCTAATTGTGCAACCATCATCACCGCAAAAAAACCAAAGATTATTGCACCACCATAACTTTCTGTAAATAAGGGAAAGAAATTAGCTACTAAAGCTGCAAATACCCAGTGGGTTAAAGAACCCCAGGCCATACCCGATGCGCGCACTGAATTAGGGAAAATTTCCGAAATAAATACCCAAATGACCGATCCTTGACCAATAGCATGTGAGGCTATAAAAGCAAAAATATAAATGGGAACATAGGTATACGACTCAGTATAAAATGCATAGGCGATTAAACAAAGCGTTACAATATAACCAATGGAACCTATGAACATTAAAATTCGACGGCCTACGCGATCAATCAAATACCATCCTAATAAGGTAAATAACAAATTAGCGATACCAATTCCCGCCGTTGATAATAAGGCACTCTCTTTTCCTAAACCAGTTAATTCATAAATTCTAGGCGCGTAATATATAATAGCATTGATTCCAGACATTTGATTGAAGAATGCAAATAGAAAAGCAAGCGTTAAAGGCCACACAAACTTACCTGAAAACAAGCGTTCTTTCTCTGTACTTTGTTTGGCATTGTTTTGAATACGTAGAATTGTTTCCTCTGGATTAGGATCAGCTAATGCTAACACTTTCCGAGCACCCACTAAATCATTGCGTTTTAATAATAAAAATTGCGGTGTTTCTGGTGTAAGTAAAATCAAGATAGAGAACAATAAAGAAGGTAGTGACACAACGCCAAGCATAATGCGCCAATCATTTTCCATCCCTTGAATAAAGTAATTAGACACATAGGCAATCAAAATACCTAGTACGATATTGAGTTGAAATGATATAACTAATTTCCCTCTATGCTTCGCTGGAGCAATTTCTGAAATATAAATAGGGGCTACAACCGATGAAGCACCAATTCCGAGGCCACCTAAGAAACGGAATAACATGAATAAATTAACGTCTGGCGCTATTGCAGCTCCAATGGAAGAGATAAAAAAGCTAAGACCTATCCAAAACAAAGTCTTTTTTCTACCAAATAAATCCGCAGGAATTCCTCCCAAAGCTGCCCCAATAACCGTACCATACAAAGCCGCTGCAATAGCTAAGCCATGTGTGAAAGAGTCTAATTGCCACAACTGTTGAATGGCAAGTTCCGCGCCAGAAATAACAGCAACGTCCATTCCAAAAAGGAGACCGCCTAAACCTACCGTAATAGACCAAAAAATAACGTGTTTATTCATAGTGATATTTGTTCCACACAAAAATTAGAAAATTTTATGGGATATAAATTGTAAAAAAAGGACAATTATGAATTCTTATGAAAAATTGACGTATAATGAAGCAAATGCTCAGGAGAAATGTATTGTTTGAATTCATCAATGAATTCAGATTCCTTCATATCAAAGAGGCTATTCTTTAAATTTTTAGGAGTTTTTCCTGTATACTTTTTAAACTCATTTATAAAATGAGCAGAATCGTAATACCCTAATTGATCAGCTAAATCTTGACTTTTGATATCCTTGGTCGTTGCAAATAAGGCAAGTGATTGATTGATGCGTTTGATTTGCACGTACTCTTTGGGACTTATACCTATCACTTCTTGAAATAAACGAGAAAGTGTTTTATAGGAGCTTTGAAGGGTAATTGAGTCCTCCTCTTCTAACTCTTGAAGCATCAGTAATAATTTCAAGTACTTTTTAGCTTGTTTCTCTATCAAATGACTTAATAGATAGGCTTCCATTAACTCACATCGTTCATTAAAACTCATTTCCTGATTCAATGCAGGCAATTCTTGAAAAAGAATGGAAGCCTCTGTACTTACATTATTCGTGGCAAAAATGGGAGTAGGTAAAAAAGCATATAAGCCACCCACCCTAAACTTTACGCCAAAAATATGAATACCTGGTTGGTGTTTATAAAAATTAGGAGCCTGATGCAATCCTTCTAGTTGTATTCCATTAATGGATACAAAATGATCGGTATTGGCATGTGAACGATAATAATCTTTACCAAAAGAATAGGTTAATACTGTTTGATCTTCTGGAAATATCGTCTCAATAGCATAAGGGATAATACCAGCTATATCCACCTGTTTTTCCCACAGATGGTCCACAAATGGTGCTAATGCCTCAGAAGGTTTGCGGTATTCAATGATCATTTAGAATTGGCCCAAGTTTTGGATATAAAAGCAGCTAAAAACCCTAGAATAACAAGTAAAAACAAGGCTTTATCCAAGCCTACAAAATCAGATAAATAACCGATTAGAACAGGACCTAATAAAAATCCTACATACGCTATCGTTGAAACACCTGCAATCGCAATAGATGGCATAATCTCTTTCTGATTCCCGGCCTGTGAATAGATTAAAGGTACTATGGTGGAAATACCGATTCCAGTAATAAAACAACCCGCTATTTTAAGGTAAATGGAAGGGAATAGAAGTGTTAATAACATCCCTAAACCAAGCAATATTCCATTTAAAATTAAAATGGTAGATACTCCGTATTTTAAGGATAAGGTATCGCCAATAAACCGGCCTAAAACCATCGCTGCAGCAAAAAAGGAGAATCCAATCGTAATGGGGTAAGGTGAATTAGGGATGTACTCCTTAAAATATAACGAAATCCAATCTGCCATAGCTCCTTCACACAACATCCCGCAAAAAGCAATAAAAGATAAGGTAATTAAATAGGGGCCTAAATTTAAAATAGATGACTTCGGTTTTGATTCATCATGCACCGGCTTATCTGTTAGTAGATTTGGAAAACTAAAAGGAATTAACAAAATGTTCGATAGGGCTACTAAACTAAAATGTTCCGTTGTGGTAAAGTTTTCTTTCTCCAAAATTCCCCCTAAAAATGCCCCTGCCATTAAACCAATTGAAAATACGGCATGAAACGAAGACATAATGATCTTGTTCATTTTTGCCTCTAAACTAACCACTTGGGTATTCATCGCGATATTCATAATATCTCCAGCCATTCCAAAAAAGAATAGACCTGCAAATAAAGCAATAGGAGAACTCATTAAACTGAGGCCAGGAATGACAATCACATACATGGCTACTGCAATGATACATATCCAGCGAGACGCATATTTAGTTAATAACCAGCCTGCAATAGGTAAAGAAACCAATGATCCTATGGGAAGCCCCATTAAAACCGTACCTAATTGTGCATCTGAAAGTCCTAGAAATGATTTGAAATCCGGAATACGTGTTGCCCACGTGGCAAAATTCAATCCACATATAAAAAATAAAATACCAATACTAAACCGCGCTTTCTTCATTAATCCAACAGTAATTGTTCTACTTCTTTCCAATCATTTACACGCTTAAAATCGGTAATATGCAGATTATGTGGCGCCGTAAATAGGAGAGGTGTACCCGTAAAAGTATGCAAATTCTTTTCATGATCATCTATGAGGTAATCGGCTTGAATCATATGCTTATGTCCACAAAACACAATGTGCCTCCAAGTGATAAATGGAAAATGTTTTTCCATCCAAGTCAACTTCTCTTTTAATGAATTAGGGAACTCTGTGGCGGCAGAAACAATGAATACTTCATAACGCTCGGTTAATTTTTTGACCACTTCAATGGCGTTCTCATTTACAGGAATATGTTCAAAAAAACCTGGTTCCCACAAAAATGAATTATGCGTTAGATAATGTGCATAAAACGCTTGTTTTACTTCACTACTTCCATTTAACAGTTCATCATAGGAATAATTAGTATTGACAATCTGATTAATCCGATCTATTATGACGTGTGTGGTCTTAGCCAAAACGTCGTCCATATCAATGGCAATTCTTTTCATGTGTAGGTATTCAAAAAAAAACTCCCCAAATATGGGGAGTTTTCAAGGATTAATCTAATTAAAATTACATCATTCCACCCATTCCACCGCCACCTGGGCCGTGTCCATGAGCTGGTTCGTTAGCTGGTTTGTCAGCAATCACACATTCTGTTGTTAACAACAAGCCTGCGATAGAAGCTGCATTTTCTAATGCTAAACGAGTTACTTTAGTCGGGTCAATAATACCCGCAGCGATCATATTTTCATATTTATCTTCGCGTGCATTGTAACCGAAATCATCTTTTCCTGCTTTCACAGCATTGATGACAACCGATCCTTCACCACCTGCATTAGATACAATCGTACGTAATGGTGATTCAACCGCCTGACGAATAATGTTGATACCTGTTAACTGATCTTCGTTATCACCTTTTAATTTATCTAATGACTGGATTGCACGAATAAGTGCCACACCACCACCTGCAACGATACCTTCTTCAACTGCGGCACGAGTAGCGTGTAAAGCATCATCAACGCGGTCTTTCTTCTCTTTCATTTCTACTTCCGTAGCAGCACCAATGTAAAGAATAGCTACACCACCAGATAATTTAGCTAAACGCTCTTGTAATTTCTCACGATCATAATCAGATGTAGTATTCTCAATTTGAGCTTTGATTTGATTCACACGATTTTCAATGTTGTCTTTCGATCCAGCACCATTCACAATAGTCGTATTGTCTTTGTCAATGATTACTTTCTCCGCTTGACCTAAATATTCGATCGTCGCATTTTCTAACTTAAAGCCTCTCTCTTCTGCGATAACCGTACCACCTGTTAAGATGGCAATATCTTCTAACATCGCTTTACGGCGATCACCGAAACCTGGAGCTTTTACAGCAGCCACTTTCAATGCTCCGCGCATTTTGTTAACAACTAAGGTAGCTAAAGCCTCACCATCTACATCTTCAGAGATAATCAATAGGGGACGACCAGTTTGTGCTACTGCCTCTAAAACAGGAAGTAATTCCTTCATAGAAGAAACTTTCTTCTCAGAAATCAAAATGAATGGTTTTTCTAATTCCACCTCCATTTTGTCTGTGTTCGTAACGAAATAAGCAGATAAATAACCGCGGTCAAACTGCATACCTTCTACCGTTTTAACTTCAGTTTCAGTACCACGAGCTTCTTCTACGGTAATTACACCTTCACGACCTACTTTCTCCATAGCTGAAGAAATCATCGTTCCGATTTCAGAATCATTGTTTGCTGAGATGGTAGCAACTTGAGCAATTTCTTTTGATGTAGTAATCGCACGAGATTGTTTTTTCAAGTCAGCTACAATAGCATCAACTGCTTTCTCGATACCACGTTTTAAATCCATAGGATTAGCACCAGCGGCAACGTTTTTCGATCCAATAGTGTAAATTGATTGAGCTAAAACGGTGGCAGTTGTTGTACCGTCACCCGCTTGATCAGCCGTCTTAGAAGCAACTTCTTTCACTAATTGAGCACCCATGTTTTCTACAGCGTCCTCTAATTCAATTTCTTTCGCTACAGACACACCATCTTTAGTGATAGAAGGTGATCCAAATTTCTTATCAATAATAACGTTACGACCTTTAGGTCCTAATGTTACTTTTACTGCATTTGCAAGGGTATCAACCCCTCTCTTCATCTTTTCGCGCGCTTCGCTATCGAAAAATAGTTCCTTTGCCATATGATTTTGTAATTAATGTTGTGTTAAAATTATAAAACTGCAAAAATGTCAGACTCACGCATGATTAGGTAATCTTTACCGTCAATAGTGATTTCTGTACCTGAGTATTTACCGTACAAAACTGAATCACCTACTTTAACAGTAATAGGCTCGTCTTTCTTTCCATTTCCCACCGCTACGATTGTTCCTTTTTGTGGTTTCTCTTTCGCTGTGTCAGGAATAATAATACCAAATGCTGTTTTTTCTTCAGCTTGAGCTGGTTCTACAACAACCCGATCCGCTAAGGGCTTAATACTTAAATTTGACATGTGTTATAAATTTAATTTTTAAATTAGAGATTATACATCCATGCGAACATGGCACAAAGGCTTATACAATAATAATGCCAAAACTCATTGCTGAAATTTTGGCAGTATTAGTAAGATATAAAATGGTATATACTATTGCTTAGGAGCTACTGGAGCAGGAGCAACAGGTACCGTTTTAGTAGCTGCTTTTTCTACGTTTACTGAAGTGCTAGTTTCTTTCGTTTCAGATAGTGTGAAGTTAGTGGCTAACACTAGTACCAAAATAGCGATAGAGAATCCCCACGTTAATTGTTCTACTAGATCACCCGTCTTTTGAACTCCAAACATTTGAGTAGCTCCAGACGAAGAAAACTCTCCACTAATTCCCCCACCTTTAGGGTTTTGAACTAAAATAAGGACCACTAATAGAGCGGAGAAGATAATAATTAAAGAAATTAATAAAGTAAACATATTTATTCTGTTAGTAAATGTTGTAATTCTGAAATTCGAGTTGCAAAGTAAAGCCTTTTTTCAGGTTTAATCAAACTTAACTTCTCATATAATTCAATGGCTTGTAAATATTTTCCCTGTTTCGTTAACAGAATGGCAACGGTTTCAGAAACCGGAAGACTGAATTCAACGACCGATAAGTCTTCTTGAGGAACATCGTCTAGTTCTGAACGTTTGGGTTTGGCAAGCGTAGGTTGATTCAAAATAAACTGATCAATTAGCGAATCTTGTAAGGCCTTGATTTCCTCCGCAGGAATTGGTTCAGGAATTTCTACCTGTTCGGCTGAAATATCAAAGATAGAGTGGAAATACTGTTTACGTTGAGAGGATTGTAAGGCTATTTTCTGTTGCTTCAATATAGAAAAGCGCTCATTCCAATGTAATAAGTAGAAATAGGGGTAAAGCAATTTGTCCTGATTCAAATCAGACTGATCTGCTCGATCTATTTTATTTAACAAGAACCACAGCTTTTGTGCTTTCGAAGTTTCCATATTACCAGTCTCCAGCAATTTTGTTAAACAAATCTAAAATAATTTGATCGACTAATTTAGGAATTAAAGCCTTTTCTACTTGAGTCAACGTTTGACTTTGGGGAAAATCCTGATAAAAAGAAAATTCTTGTTCGAAGTTCTTATCCTCATCTAACCGATTCGTTAACCGAAATTGAACTCGTAAGGTAATGCGGTTTAATCCTGCTTTGTCATCTCCAGTAGGCGCTTGTGGTGTTAATTCGTAACCAACAATACTACCCTCAATTAATAAATCAGGGTTCTTGTTGTTGATTTTTAAAGAGGTATTGCGTTGAAAATATTCTTTTAGTTTTTCATTGATTTCCAAACTTAGATTCGCTGGTCCACCAGCTGTTTCCATACGAATATTACTCACTTGTATCGTTTTCAGGTTAGGGTCTAAACTAGCCCCTTTAAAACTGTAGCAGGAGGATAATCCAATAACAACAGCAACGATAATAAAAAGATTAATCCAGTTCCTCCAAATCATATTGCTTGATTTTACGATACAAAGTACGCTCAGAGATGCCTAAGTCTTTGGCAGCATACTTCCTTTTATTCTTGTTCTTCTTTAAAGCTCGAATGATAATTTCCTTTTCTTGTTTTTCCAAAGATAAGGTAACGTCATTTGCCGGCAATACGATCTCTTCATAATTAGAATCAATGGGTTCCTCTAAGAACTTAGTTTCTTGCTGGTCATGTACAGGTAATGATAAACCGGTGGGAGGGCTACTAACTTCCACTTGATTTCGAACGTCTTCAAAGATGGCCATATTGTCGTGAAGAATTTCATAGGCTTTCGCCTGATCTGATTCCACCACTTTCAACAAGATCTTTTTTAATTCAGTGACATCCCTTTTTAGGTCAAACAAAATCTTGTACAATATCTCCCGCTCATTCATTCCGTCAGGGCCGGAAAAAGCGTCTGACTTTACAACAGAGGTCCCCAATTTAGGCTCATTGAAGTCCAAATAATACTGTAATTGCAACTCATCGATGATCCGATCACCTAATTCTAGCACAGATATTTGTTCTGCGAGGTTTTTTAATTGTCGAATATTGCCTGGAAAGCGTTGTTTTTGAAGCAAATCCTTAGCCTCCTTTGTCAGCATTATAGGCTTCACCCGGTGTGATTCAGAAAAATCAGTGGTGAATTTTCTAAACAGTAATTCAATATCATCACCCCGTTCTCGCAATGGGGGTACATAAATAGGGACTGTGCTTAATCGATAGTATAAATCTTCCCGGAATTTACCTTTTTCAATCGCCTGCTGCAAGTTTAGATTCGTTGCTGCAACGACGCGTGCATTGGTCTTCTGTACTTTCGAGGAACCTACGCGGTAAAATTCCCCGTTCTCTAATACACGTAATAAGCGGGCCTGCGTACCTAAGGGCATTTCGGCAATCTCATCTAAGAAAATGGTTCCCCCATCAGTAACCTCAAAATAGCCTTTACGCGCTTCAATGGCTCCTGTAAATGATCCCTTTTCATGTCCAAACAGTTCTGAATCAATGGTTCCTTCAGGAATCGCACCGCAGTTTACGGCGATGAAAGCACCATGTTTACGTTTAGAAAGGGAATGAATGATTTTGGAAAAGGATTCTTTACCAGATCCACTTTCACCTGTAATTAATACGGTCATATCTGTGGCAGCTACTTGTTCTGCTACGGAGATGGCGCGAAGCAGGGCAGGGGCATTCCCAATGATCCCAAACCGTGCTTTTATACTCGCAAGATGACTATTATCTAACATAATTCACCTAATAAAGTTCCTGATGTACAATGAGTTACATTAACATAAACATAATCTCCTTTAACTTCGTTTCCTTTAGGAAATACGACTACTTTATTTGAATCTATTTTGCCAAAATGATGCAATTTTGATTTCTTTGAATCTCCCTCTACTAAAACTTGTACCTTTCTTCCAACCCACATCTCATTTCTTTTAGCCGAATGTATTCGCTGTAAATCAATGATTTCCTGTAATCGACGCATTTTAACTTCCTCTGGGACATCATCTACTAATTTCTTCTCTGCAGGTGTACCCGGACGCTCAGAATAAGCAAACATATACCCGAAATCATATTCTACTTCAGCTAATAAAGTAAGAGTATCTTGGTGATCTTCTTCGGTTTCAGTACAGAATCCTGCAATCATATCTTGTGATATGCCGCACTCTTCTCCTAAAATGGCTCTAATGGATTTAATACGTTCTAAATACCACTCACGTGTATAGGAGCGCTTCATTAATTCTAATATCCGATTGCTTCCACTTTGAGCGGGTAGGTGAATATTTTTACATATATTATCGTACTTCTTCATCGTATACAGTACTTCGTCTGTGATATCTTTAGGATGAGAAGTAGAGAACCGTACACGCAGTAAAGGATTAACTAATGCAACCGCTTCTAGTAATTGGGCAAAATTAACTATTTGACCTTCTTCAGAAGTCCATTTATAGGAGTCCACATTTTGGCCTAATAAAGTCACCTCTCGATAGCCTTGCTGGAATAATTTCTCGCATTCATGGATAATCGATGGCAAATCTCGGGATCTTTCACGGCCTCGAGTATAGGGAACAACGCAGAAAGTACACATATTGTCACAACCTCGCATAATGCTGACCATCGCTGTTACTCCGTTAGAATTCAGTCGTACAGGCTCAATGTTACCATAGGTCTCCTCACGAGAAAGGAAAACGTTGATGGCTTTTTGGCCATCCGAAACCTCCTCTAATAGGGAAGGTAAATCACGGTAGGCGTCAGGTCCAGCCACCAGATCAACAATTTTCTCCTCGTCAATCAGTTTGGTCTTTAAGCGCTCAGCCATACAACCTAAAATGCCTATCGTTAATGCGGGATTTTTAGCCTTTAAATGGGTGAATACTTGCAGACGATGGCGAATCTTATGTTCCGCATTCTCGCGAATAGCACAGGTATTTAATAAGATAGTGTGTGCTTCTTTAAGATTCGAAGTCGTAACGTATCCATTATCTTGTAGGATGGAAGTCACGACTTCTGAGTCCGCAAAATTCATTTGACAGCCATAACTTTCGATATAGACTTTTTTGCCAAAAGAGTTCTCTGACACCTGATCTTCCGAAATTCTCGGTACATCTAAACCCTCTTTCTCTTCCTTCGTCAGTACTTTTAAATCTTGCATTTTACAATCAATGAAATATAGATTGCAAATTTATGACATTTTGGCAGTAATTCTATCCGATTCTACCAGAATTTAGATAAATAACTTGATCAGAATGGGAAGTTAATTTTTCATTATG
>JAGWUO010000020.1 GCA_028868395.1 Cytophagales bacterium
GCCGGAGATTTCAGTGTTTACGCTTTCCTAAAGCATTTCTTTACATCTAAATCCTGAAATTGTGCTACGCAATAATTTCTAGGCTTTAGATGTAAACAAAATACTTTCAAATGAAAATCGTAAACTCTTTTCTCTCTTCAACTTCGGACTCTTTTCCTCCGGACTGACGCCTTGATAGAGTTGAGTTTGTAGAGTAAAGAGCAAAGTGCTTTTTTGAAATTGTGTTTGGTTTTAGGTTTGCCTGAACCAGAAATTATTGCAAAGCACAATTTGGGTTTAGGCAAAGCTAAAACATCACAATTTTGAAGATAGCATTTGCCTTTGTCTAAAAAAAAGCTAAATTTGCATCCCAATTAATTGGTTTCGTGGCCGAGTGGCTAGGCAGAGGTCTGCAAAACCTTCTACAGCGGTTCGAATCCGCTCGAAACCTCCCAAAAACCTTCCAATCTGGAAGGTTTTTTTATGCCCTCCCGCATATTACAAAATTTTCTAAAAATAGTTCAATTTAATTCCTGGAGGCTTATTTTGAAAAATTCTAAATAATAATTTCGATTAAAAAAATACAAAAATTGAATGCAGATTTAATTGTTTCCTAAAAAATCGAATTGTAGTTTTGCGGACTGAATTAAAATGAGAAAATCTATATTTATGTGTTGCAAAAAATTAACTCTCGTTAAGTTTCTATTTTCCTTCTTATTCTTAATTGCTACAACGACAGCAATGTATGCACAAGATGCAGCAGAAGGCGAAACACTATTTAAAAACAACTGTGCGGCTTGTCACAACACTTCCGACGAAACATTAGTAGGACCTGGTTTAAAGGGAATTACGGGTCGTCGACCGATCGAATGGATCGTTAAGTGGGTACATAACCCTCAAGCAGTTATCGCTTCAGGAGACAAGTATGCGAACGACTTGTATAACAAGTTTAATAAAGCAGCCATGACTCCGTATCCTAACTTCTCAGAAGCTCAGATCAAAGGAATCATTGCTTACATAGACGCAGCTAATGCAGCTCCAGCGGCTCCGGCAGCAGGCGCAGCTCCAGCAGCAGGTGCAGCAGCTCCTGCAGCTCAATCTTCTGGAGGAATGATGGAAGTGCTTTTGGTAGGATTATTAATCATCATGGTGATCGTATTAATCGCCTTGCTTTCAATCGTTAACTCTTTAAGCAAATTATCGAAAGCAGCTGAAGCTGACCCAAGCAAGTCTTTTTTCGAGAGAGTAGCAGAAAACGCTAAGTCTTTAGCCGCTAACTCATCTGTTAAAACAGGAGTAATCGTTTTAGTATTGTTATTAGGAGGCAAAGCAACCATCGATGCGGCTTACGGTGTAGGTATTCACCAAGGATATGCACCAGAGCAACCGATTAAATTTTCTCACAAATTGCACGCAGGTCAATACCAAATCAACTGTAACTATTGTCACACAGGTGTTTACGAGGGTAAAGGGGCAAACGTTCCGTCTGCAAACATTTGTATGAACTGCCACAATGCGATTAAGCGTGAGTCTCCAGAGATTCAAAAAATCTACAAAGCTTTAGAAAAAGACGAACCTATTCAATGGGTGCGTGTACACAACTTACCTGATTTGGCCTACTTCAACCACTCACAACACACAAACGTAGGTGGCTTAGAGTGTAAAAACTGCCACGGAGAAATCGAAAAGATGGAAGTGGTAGAGCAACGTTCATCATTAACCATGGGTTGGTGTATCGATTGCCACCGTCAAACTGACGTTAACGCAAAAGGTAATGCTTACTATGACAAATTAGTTGAGGTTCACAACAAGGACAGCAAAACTCCTTTGAAAGTACAAAACATCGGTGGCTTAGAGTGCTCTAAGTGTCACTATTAATAGAAATTAAATAGATTCAATTTTAGTCTGAATAAGAAAGATTATATGGAAAATTCGAACAAGAGGTATTGGAAAGGGATTGAGGAGTTAACCAATGAGCCATCGTTTGTCAAAAATATCCACAATGAGTTTGGCAATATGCCATCTGAAACGGATGCTAAAGGAGATTCTTTAGTAGATGGTGCAGGTACTCATCGTCGTGATTTTCTAAAGATGTTAGGTTTTGGGGTTGCGGCTGTTTCTTTAGCAGCTTGTGAGTCTCCAGTAAAGAACACGATTCCTTACTTGAACAAGCCGGAAGATGTAGAACCTACGATCGCTAACTGGTACGCATCTACTTACACAGACGGAGGCGACTATGCTTCTATCTTAGTGAAGACTCGTGAAGGTCGTCCTATCAAAATCGAAGGAAACAAATCATCGTCTATCTCAAAAGGAACACTTTCGGGTCGTGCGCATGCTTCTGTTTTGAGTCTATATGATAACGAAAAATTAAAAGGTCCTCAGG
Source organism: Cytophagales bacterium (assembly GCA_028868395.1). The sequence goes on from JAGWUO010000020.1 coordinate 2,366, forward strand.
CGGCTGGTAAAGCGACTGATTGGACTACTTTAGATAAAGAATTCACTGCGAAATTAGCAGAGGTGGCTGCCAAAGGTGGTCAAATCCGCATCGTTTCTAATACCATCCTTTCTCCTACTACGAAGAAAGTGATTGCAGACTTCGCAGCGAAATACCCAACAACACAACACATTACGTATGACGCAAACCCAGCTTATGGCTTAACACAAGCACACGGTGGCGTTTTACCTAACATTGATTTCAGTAAAGCAAAAACAATCGTTTCTGTAGGTGCTGACTTCTTAGGTACTTGGGTAGCTCCTACTGAATTCGCAGCACAATGGGCGATCACTCGCCGTGTGAGCTCAGAAAAAGGAGGCAAAAAAGACATGTCTCGTCACTACCAATTTGAGACTATCCTTTCGAATACAGGTGCTAACGCAGATTACCGTGCCGCTTACAAACCATCTCAAGAGGGTTTAGTAGCGGTTGCTTTGTATAATGCGGTGGCTAAATTAACTGGAGCAGCGACTATCGCAGGTGCATCAGTTAAAGTAGATCATTTAGAGAAAGCAGCGAAAGATTTAGTAGCTTCTAAAGGTGCTTCTATCATCGTGGCTGGTTCGAATGATCCAGAAGTTCAAAAAATTATTGCTGCTACAAACGCTCTAGTAGGCGCTTATGGCACAACGATCAATACTGGCTTAGCTGTTAACTACCGTCAAGGTAATGATATGGCGATGGCTAACTTCATTAAAGAAGCAAGCGCTGGTTCTATCGCAGCGGTAATCTTCTACAATGCAAATCCAGTTTACAACCACCCAATGGGTGCGGCTCTAGCAGCAGCACTTCCGAAGGTGGGTCTAAGCTTAGCTACAAACGATCGCGCTGATGAGACGGCTTCATTATGTCAATTCATCGCCCCAGATTCACACTTCTTAGAATCTTGGAATGATGCAGAGCCTAAAGCTGGTTTCTATTCATTAACACAACCTACAATCTCTACGATCTTCAAAACACGTCAAGCACAGTCAAGTTTCTTAACTTGGGCAGGCTTACCGTCTGATTTTGCTGCCTATTTAGAGAGCAACTGGGAGAAAAACATCTTAAAAGGTGGTAAAGTAGCTTGGAACAATGCATTACACGATGGTGTATTTGAACCAACAACAGCGACAGTTTCTTCTGCTAGCCCATCTGTTGATGTGAATGCATCAGCTGCTGCGATTAGCAAAGCTTATTCTGCTTCATCTACAGGTTTAGAGATCGCAGTTTACGAAAAAGTAGGTTTAGGTACAGGTTCTCAAGCAAACAACCCTTGGTTGCAAGAATTCCCTGAGCCAGTTTCTAAAGCATGTTGGGACAATTATGCAGCTATCTCGCAACCAACTGCGACTAAATTAAAATTAAAGCAAGGTGATGTAGTGGAAGTAAGCGCGAAAGGATACAAAGTATCTCTTCCGGTTTTAGTTCAACCAGGCCAAGCTCAAGATACAATCGCTATTGCTATCGGTTACGGTCGCACAAAAGCAGGTAAGTCTGCTGACGGTGTGGGTGTGAACGCTTATCCATTTATTTCTGAAATCAATGGAGCTTGTGTAGGTACATGTACACAAGGTGTTTCTGTAACAGCAACAGGCGAAACAAAAGAAATTGCTCAAACGCAAACGCACCAAACGGTGATGGCACGTCAAGCAGTCGTTCAAGAAACGGTATTAGCTGACTTTGCGAAAGATGCAAAAGCAGGAAGCTTCACTCCTCGCGTGAAAACGTCTGAAGGAGAAAAAGATGCGACTGATTTAACGCTTTGGAACGGTCATGAATACAATAACCACGCGTGGGGTATGGTGATCGACTTAAATACGTGTACAGGATGTTCTGCTTGTGTGGTTTCATGTAACGCAGAAAACAACGTTCCTGTTGTAGGTCGTCAAGAGGTGATTAACCGTCGTGAGATGCACTGGATGCGTATCGACCGTTACTACTCATCTGATGCTGAGGTAGAAGATTTGAAAGGTTTAGAAATTGCATCTGATAATCCAGAAGTAGTATTCCAACCGATGTTATGTCAACACTGTAACAACGCTCCTTGCGAGACTGTTTGTCCAGTATTAGCAACGACTCACTCGACAGAGGGTCTAAACCAAATGACCTACAACCGTTGTATTGGTACACGTTATTGCGCAAATAACTGTCCATACAAAGTGCGTCGTTTCAACTGGTTCCGTTATTTCCAAACAGATGACTTTGATTTCAACTTCAATAACGACTTAGGACGTATGGTGATTAACCCAGACGTAACGGTTCGTTCTCGTGGGGTGATGGAGAAATGCTCGATGTGCGTTCAACGTATTCAAGCAGGTAAGTTAGAAGCGAAGAAAGAAAAACGTCGTCCAGTGGATGGAGAAATTCAAGTAGCTTGTGCTCAATCTTGCCCTACAAACGCGATTACATTTGGAGATATGAACGATCCAGCATCTGAGATCTCTAAATTGTTATTAGTAGAGAAAGAAGGACGTGCTTACCACGTAATCGAAGAGATTAACGTGAAGCCTAATATCTCTTACTTGAAGAAAGTTCGTAACAAGGATGCTAAGAAAGAAGCATAATTTTTTAATCGTAAAACAGTAAATAAAAATATGTCGCACGTTGTATCACCCATAAGAGAGAAACTAGTTACTGGTGGAAAATCTTATTCCGATGTTACCCACGATATTTGCAAGCAAGTAGAGGGAGAACCTACGAAAGAATGGAAAATTGCATTCGGGATCTCTTGTCTTGTATTCATTTATGGTGCTTATTGCCTTTTCTACACTTGGTGGCAAGGTATTGGCGTTTGGGGATTAAATAAAACCGTAGGTTGGGCTTGGGATATCACTAACTTCGTTTGGTGGGTTGGTATCGGTCACGCGGGTACTTTGATTTCTGCCGTATTATTATTGTTCCGTCAAAAATGGAGAACATCCATTAACCGCTCAGCGGAAGCGATGACGATCTTTGCCGTACTTTGTGCTGCATCGTTCATCTTAGCGCACATGGGTCGTCCATGGTTAGCTCACTGGGCTTTACCCCTTCCGAATGCTTTCGGTTCACTTTGGGTTAACTTTAACTCTCCGTTAGTATGGGACGTTTTTGCGATCTCTACGTATTTATCGGTTTCTTTATTGTTCTGGTATATGGGTCTTGTGCCGGATTTGGCAACGATTCGTGACCGTGCAACGACTGCAGGTCGTAAGTTTTGGTATGGTTTCTTCAGCTTAGGCTGGACTGGTTCTTCTAAGACTTGGGCACGTTATGAGTACATGTCCTTAATCTTAGCTGGTATCTCTACACCGCTTGTACTTTCTGTACACACGATTGTATCGATGGACTTTGCAACGTCTGTTATCCCAGGATGGCACACGACAATCTTCCCTCCGTATTTCGTTGCGGGAGCGATCTTCTCAGGTTTTGCGATGGTACAAACCTTATTGTTAATCACGCGTGTGGTTTTCAAATTAGAAGACTATATCACGATTGAGCACATCGAAATGATGAACATCGTTATCACGGTAACGGGTTCAGTTGTAGGTATCGCTTATTTAACTGAATTCTTCATCGCATGGTACTCAGGTGTGGAATATGAAAGCTACGCGTTCATTAACCGGGCTACCGGTCCATACTGGTGGGCTTATTGGATGATGATGACTTGTAACGTAATCTCTCCTCAGTTGTTCTGGTCGAAAGCGATCCGTACGAACTTGATGGTTTCGTTCTTCTTATCCATCGTAGTAAACGTAGGTATGTGGTTCGAGCGTTTCGTGATTATCGTGACTTCTTTACACCGTGATTATTTGCCATCATCTTGGGCGATGTTCTCTCCTACGATGTATGACATTGGTGATTACATCTTCTCATTCGGTTTATTCTTTACGTTATTCTTCTTATTCGCTAAATTCTTACCAGTGGTAAATATGGCGGAAGTGAAATCCGTAATGAAAGGCGTTTCGTCTAACTTCCCAGCGAAGAAGGCAAAGGCCGCAAAGAAAACAGAAGAATAATTTTATTTACCCATTCGAAATTAAAACAATATGAGTTCGACAACTAACTACATTTTGGGAGTTTATGACGATGAGGACGAGGTTTTACACGCTGTAGGCGAGGTAAAAGCTAAAGGAATCAAAATCGAAGACGTATTTACACCCTTCCCTATTCACGGATTAGACGTAGCCGTAGGTCACGAGCGTACACGCTTACCTATCGCGGCATTTATGTTCGGTACTTTAGGAATGATCTGTGCTTTATCATTAATCAGCTATACGATGGTGTTTGACTGGCCAATGATTATCGGTGGTAAAGATTTCTTTGCACTTCCTAACTGGATTCCTGTCACGTTTGAAGGAACGGTATTATTCACGGCTTTTGGCCTAGTAACTACCTTCTGTATCTCAAATGATTTATGGCCAGGTAACAAGACTCTTCCCTTAGATATCCGTACGACAGATGACAAATTTGTGATGGCTATCAACGTGGATAAAAACAAAGTAAGTGCCGCTGATATCAAGAAAGCCTTGAAAGAGTCTGGAGCGATCGAAGTAAATGTTAAATAATTAAACGAATAATTCTCAAGAAGATATGTTCAATTCAATTCATAAATTCACTTTATTAGTCGGCATTACAGCAGGACTTTTATCTTGTGGAGATGACCATAATGATACAGGTACAGAGTTTGCGCCTAATATGTACAATTCAGTAGGTTACGAACCAATGACCCAACTGCAAGGTGATACGAATAAAATCAACCCTTACGGGATGAATATGCGTTTACCCGTAGAAGGTACGGTTTCTCGCAAAAAATACACGGGAGCGGACAGCTTGAAGAAAGCGTTCTTAGCACAAGAATTATTGGCTAAAACAGTTCCTAGCGACAGTATTTCCTACTCTGAAGCCTTGTTGAAAAATCCATTAGCAGCGACTCCGGAAAATATCGAAGCAGGTAAGCTTCAATACGAGCGTTTCTGCCAACACTGCCATGGTGAAGGAGGAAAAGGAGATGGTCTAGTTGCGAAAGCGTACAAAGGGGTTCCTGTTTATTCTAGTGATGCCTTGAAAGACGTAAACGATGGACATATCTACCACGTAATTACCCACGGTAAAGGACGTATGTGGCCTCACGCATCACAGATTTCCTCAGAGAACCGTTGGAAAATTGTACTTTATGTACACGAATTACAAAAACAATAAGATCAAATTCATTTAAATTAAAATAGAGAACAAGATGGCGGGACATTCACATTTTTCCCCAGCAAACGTAGAAGAGCATTTTGACTTCACCTCAGAAGGTAAAAAGCGAATCATTTATGCTTTCATTGCAGGCGTTGTTGCTTTAGTTGTTGGAATTTACCTTTTATCTAAAGGCGAAGCAGGTGGTCACGAAGTAGCGGCAGCAGGACATGAGGCAGCAAAAGCGGGACACGAAGCAGCGGCTGAACACCTTTCTGGTGGCGCAGTTTCTCACCAAGCTGGTGCCGAAGAACACTACGATTGGACGAATCGCATTTGGGCGAACGTTTGGTTGAATGCCGTATTCTTTACGGGTATTGCAGTAGTGGGTATGTTCTTCGTTTCTTTACAATACCTAACTAAATCAGGTTGGTCAGCTGTAATGAAACGTGTCCCTGAGGCTTTCCCTAAGTTCTTATACATCTCTTTGCCTATCTTGATCTTAACATTCTTCTTTAAAGGAGATGTGATTTTCCACTGGATGCACCATGGTGTAACAGAAGTAGGAAATGCTAATTATGACAAAATCATTGCTGGTAAGTCTGGTTACTTGAACAAAAACTTCTTCTTAATTCGTCTTGTAGGTTTTGGTGCGTTGTGGATCCTTCTTTGGAACATGTTACGTAAAAAATCCCTAGAAGAAGATTTAAATGGAGGAACAGAATACTTCACTCAATTAGTGAAAATTGGTACAGCGTTCATCGTTATCTTCGGTGCTTCTAGCTCTATCTTCGCTTGGGACTGGGTGATGTCAATCGATACGCACTGGTTCTCCACGATGTTCGGATGGTATATGTTTGCTTCATGGCACGTAACTACTTATGCGGTGATCGTTTTAGCCGTATTATATTTAAAAGATAAAGGTTTAATGGCCTACGTAAACGAGAACCACTTACACGATTTAGGTAAGTTTATGTTTGCGTTCTCCATCTTCTGGAGCTACGTTTGGTTTGAGCAATTCTTATTGATTTACTATGCTAACCTACCGGAAGAAACGATTTATTTCTTAGAGCGTTGGGAAGGTCATGATAAAATTTACAAAGCATCAGAAATTTTAATGGTAATCCTAAACTTCTTGTTGCCTTTCTTAGTTCTTATGACACGTGATGCAAAGAGAACACGTATCTTCTTGAAGATTGCTGCTTTCTTAATTATCGCTGGTCACTATATTGACTTCTACCAAATGATTATGCCAGGTGTTGTAGGAAAACACGGTGGGTACGGTTTAGTAGAATTTGGAATGGTTACTGTATTTGCTTCAGCGTTTATCTATGTGATCTCTGGAGAATTAACGAAAGCAAGTTTAGTGGCGAAAAACCACCCATTCTTGCCAGAAGCATTACACCACGATATTTAATTTTTGAACTTGTCTTAAAATAAAGAATATGTTTTACCTAATAGGTCTTTTATCAGTTATCTTCTTTGCTTTAGCTATCACCGTGATTAGCAAGAGCATCAAGTTGAATAAATCACTAGTAGCAGATGAAAATACAGATTCTGCACTAGATGCAAATAACAATGCAAATGCGTACGGGATGATTATTTTCTGGGCATTAGGTACTATTGCGGGTGTTTGGTCATTCTTGGTAGCAAAACCAGATTTTTTACCTGTAGCTGCATCAGAACATGGCTTAAGAACAGATAGTATGTTCTGGGTATCCATGTCAGTCGTAACATTTGCCTTCTTTGCAACTAACACCTTATTGTTATTCTTTGCATTTAAATACCGTTACAATAAAAACAGAAAGGCGACTTTCTATCCTGTGAACCACAAATTAGAATTAATTTGGACAGTGATTCCAGCAATCGTTATGGCAATCTTGGTATTCACAGGTTGGAGAACTTGGAGAGATATTACTTCTCAAGCTCCAAGTGACGCTGTTGTCATTGAAATCACTGGTCACCAATTTGGTTGGTACGTGCGTTATGGCGGTAATGATGATAACCAGTTAGGAAATTACAATTATAAATTGATCGATGAAACGAACAATATCGGTATCGATTTTACAGATAAGCACTCTTTTGATGACTTTACAGCGACTGAACTTCACCTTCCTAAAGGGAAACCAGTTCTTTTAAAGATCCACGCTCAAGATGTTTTACACTCGGTTTACTTGCCTTTCCACCGTGTGAAGATGGATGCGGTTCCAGGTATGCCTACTAAGTTTTGGTTCACACCTAATATGTCAACAGACGAAATGCGTGCGAAGCTAGGTAAGAAAGATTTCAACTTTAAGTTAAACTGTACAGAGATTTGTGGCCGTGGTCACTTCGGTATGGCTATCACTGTTTTTGTGGACGAACCAGAGGATTATGCCAAATGGTGTGCGGAGCAAAAACCATTCTTAGCAACCAATCCTACGTATTTAGCTAAGGTTCCTGAGAACTTAAAAGCAAAAGCAAGCAAGTATATTCCTACTGAACCAGTCGCTGTAGATAGCGCTGCTGCTCCAGCGGAAGAAGCTGTAAGTGTAAACTAATTTAACAAAGAACAGAAGAAAATAAATTCATATGTCAACTGCAACATCACACGCTGAAGA
>JAGWUO010000021.1 GCA_028868395.1 Cytophagales bacterium
GCTTGGTACTCTAAATCTGTCTTCTCTTCTTCATTTAGGCTACCACTTTGGTAGATATTTAAATAAGCGCTCATCTCTTCTGGACGACCAACTAAGTTCAATTCCTCTTGTAATCCGGCCACTGCATCCTTCGCGAAAGCCTCTTTCGAGTATTTCTCGATTACCACCTTGTAATCCGTAATCGCTTTCTCTGGTTGTTTCGAGTTGGAATACGATTGAGCTCTTTTTAAGATGGATTCAGCGTAATATGGACTGTTGGGTTGATTATTGATCAAATCAGTGAAGCCTGCGATGGCTTCAGCGTATTTTCCTGTACGGAAAGAGATCAAGTTCTCTTGGAAACTCGCATCGTCGCCAAATTTCGTGTTAGGGAATGACTTTTTCAATGCCTGGAAAGTCGCCTTAGCTTCAGCGTCGCGTTCAAGGTAGACGAGCGTGATTCCTTTTTGGTACATCGCATAATCCTTTTCCGTCTTCGTATTTTCAATCGCTTGGTTGTAATACGTCAAGGCTTCCGTGTAGTTTTTCGCCACTAAATAGGTGTCTGCTAAACGTAGGATGGCGTTTGCGTTCGCTTTCCCATTCGGATTCGCCTTTAATTGATCCACGTAAGTCTTAAAATACGTATTCGCATTCGGGAAATCCTTCACAGAGAAATAGGCATAGGCAATTCCAATACGGTTTCTTTGTAGGAAATCAGCGGAATGCTTACCAGAAAGCAAAGGTTTATAAACTAAAATGGCAGCCTCAAAGTCTTTCAATTGTGATAGACATTCTGCCTTTCCAAAAGAGGCCTCATCCGTTACATTTTGATTAGCCGCTTGTGAAATAGCTTTATCAAAGTAAGAAATAGCCTCTTTGTACTGTTCCTTATTATATGCCTTGATACCTAGGTTATAGGTTAATGTTTGGTAAGCCACTTTCAATTCTTCCGAAATGGGTACACCTGATTTCATAAAATCGGTGGCTGGAGCTAATTCAGGTAATTTTAGGATAGCATCTGCGGCGAAACTCTGGTAAGCTGCAGTAAAGGAGCTTGATGGATAGGTTTTGCCAAATTGCGCAATCGACTTCAACCCTTTCAACCAATTGCCTAGGTCAATAGCGATGCTGATCGACTTGAATTGGGCTTCTTCCTGCTGATTCGCATCAAAAGCAAGTGCGCCTGATTGATTGAACGATTCTGCTGCCTCCGTTTTTTTACCCAACTTTAATTGAGCTAAACCTTGTAAGTAATACGCTTTTTGGCCTAATGAATCATTTTTTAATAATCCACTAATCGTTTGAATCGCGTCTTCATATTTATCGATGGAGTATAATGCGAAGCCTTTTTTGTAAGTAGCCGCGTCGTTTTTATGCTCCTTCAAGTAATCGCTGAAGCTCTTCGCTGCCTTTGCATATAAGCCTTTCTTAAATTGTACTTCGGCAACTAAAAGGGCTAAATCTGGGTGAGTGGAAATGATGGGCTCCGCATATTTCAAAAGTTCATCCCATTGCGCCGTTTGTTGGTAAGATGAAATCAACCAATAAGGCAGATCTTTGCGGTATTTCGAATGTCCATTGGATTTTTTGAAATCGGCAATGGCTTCTAGGTAATTCTTTTGTTGGTAATGAATGACACCTGCGTAATAAGCCGCAGAGAAGGCATATTCTTCGTCTGGATCTGTTTTTACTTCATTAAATAAGGCAAGGGCATTATCAAAATCTTTCGACTCAAAATAGGCAACGCCTAGTTTATATCGGGCTTCTACGTTTCCTAAGGACGAATTTTCGAGGTAGCGGATTGCTTTCGCATAATTCGCAATGTCATAAAAATACAAACCGATTTTTCTAAACAACACATTGCTTTGCGGTGTATTCGGATGATTTAAGCTGAAATGGTAGCCTAACACATCAATTTCAGGTTGATTTAAATAAAGTGCGCACAATACTTGGTAGTATTCTGCCATGATCACCTCGTTTTTAGTTACGTCAGTTTGTCTACCTAAAAAGTTTGCGAATTCTTCGCGAGCTGCGACATAGTTTTGTGCCTCAAAATACTCTTTGCCTAAACTATAATGTATCTGATTGCTCTCAAAAGCCAGAGATTGCTGCGCAAAAGACGAGAAATGTAGGGATAAAAATAGGACGAGGCAGTAAAAGGAAGATTTAAATACCATAGGTTTATTGTCAATAGTCACGACTAAACAATAATACGATTTTTATGTTAAATAATTGTCCAGTCATTTAGAATTATTTGGAAAAAAATAGCACATGCTAGACTATACGGCTGATTTTTATAATTTTACCTAAATCTATTTCTCAACAAAAAACAAAATGAATTTAAAACTACTATTCCTTAGTGTAATCGTATCATTTGGCTGTTTTGCTGGACCGATTAAACACGAAATCAGTATGTCCGAACCTTTCTCTCATTATTTTGAGGTGAAAACAACAGTGGACGTCAGTAAAGAAACCAATTTTTTCGATCTTAAAATGGCAGCTTGGACACCTGGCTCCTATTTAATACGGGAATTTGCGAAAAACGTAGAATCGGTTAGCGCTGAATCGAATGGTTCAAAAGTGGCTATCTCTAAGATTAGCAAAAATACCTGGCGCATTGCTTTAAGCCCTGGTTTAAAGCAAGTTTCTGTTCATTACCGCGTGTACGCCTATGAAATGTCCGTTCGTACTTCCTTCTTGGACGATGCGCACGGTTATATTAATCCGGCTAGTGTATTGATGTACGCCCCTAAATTTGCTGCTCAGCCTCAGGAATTGACGATTATTCCTCACAAAGACTTCAAAAAGGTTTCCACTGCCATGAAAAATGTGGGAGGATTCAATTTCGTAGCAAAGAACCTGGATGAATTGATTGACTCCCCTATCGAGATTGGCAATCACAAGGTTTGGAACTTTAAGGTGAATACTATTCCACATCAAATTGCCTTTTATGGTCCCGCTAAAGTGGATTCAGTTAAATTCTTAGCGGATGTGCAGCAGATGGCGGAAGAGGCACAGAAAGTGGTAGGAGAACATCCTTGCGATCATTATTTGTTCATCATTCACAACCTAAATCGCGGTGGTGGCGGTTTAGAGCACTTGTATTCAACAACTTGTCAAGTGACTCGTTCTAATTATGAAACGACGAAAGGCTACCAAGGAATTATGAATTTGTTAGCGCATGAGTATTTCCATCTTTGGAATGTAAAACGTATTCGTCCTAAAGCACTTGGGCCATTTGACTATGAAAACGAGAACTATACGCACAATTTATGGTTCTCTGAGGGTATTACGAGCTATTATGCAGACGTAATCAATCAACGTACCGGTATGGTTTCTACGGCGGATTATATCAAAGCGCTTGGCGATGAAATAGCTGGAGTAGAGAATACACCGGGTAATCAAGTGGAATCTGCCGCTGAATCGAGCTGGGATGCGTGGATTAAGTATTACCGCCCGAATGAAAACTCGCGAAATGCTTCCGTTTCTTATTATGATAAAGGTTCTTTATTAGGGGGTATTTTGAATATGTGGATCATTCAGCAAACCAAAGGAGCTAAATGCTTAGATGATGTGTTTAAGTTCTTATACCAAACTTATTATTTAAAAGCAGGTCGTGGATTTACGGATCAGGAATTAGAGGACGCATTTTCTAAAGTGGCCGGTGCATCTGCGGCTGAGTTCTTTAAAACCCATATTTATGGGGTTAAGACTCCAGCCTATGCGACTATTTTTAAAGCTTTCGGCTATCAATTTACGGATGCGAATTTGTCTAAAACGGTTCCTTACATCGGAGTTAGTATAGCAGCTGGTCGCGTCACTTCGATTTACAAAGGTGGTGCAGCTTATGTTGCTGGCCTAAATGTAGGTGACGAAGTTTTGAAAGTGAATGGGGCTGATTTCCCAGGAATGGATAAATTGTTAGCGGATAAGAAACCGGGTGATTCGGTAGTATTCTCTGTTAGAAGAGATGGGATGGAGCGTACGTTCTTAGTGGCTGTTCAACAAACACCATTGAAGGCATTTGTGATTGAATCAGAGGCTACACCGACGGAAGCGCAATTGAAATTACGCCATAAATGGTTAGGCGGTAATTAATCAGCCTGTTTAGCCATTTCGGCATACATATTTTTAAAGGTCTGTAAGACGAAATCTTGAAAGGAGGAGCTGGAAACCAGCTCCTCTATTTCATTTTGGGAGGAAAAGTCCATCACGGAATATTTGTAACTCTGCTCTAGATGCGGAGTCTCAAACTTCACGATGTATTTTGAATTCCACTCAAAAAGCGAGATTCGCATCTGCGGATGGCTTATTTCCTTGATAAAATGCATTAGTCTTGAATGATTTTAACGCTTTGGATTTTATCTCCTTCACGTACTAAATCGATCACCTCTAATCCTTCTACTACCTTACCAAAACACGTGTGGCGACGATCCAAGTGTGCCGTATTATTACGTGAGTGACAAATAAAGAATTGAGATCCACCGGTGTTAGGTCCACGGTGTGCCATGGATAAAACGCCACGATCATGGAATTGGTTGTTTCCAGATAATTCGCAAGGAATTGTATACCCTGGACCACCCGCTCCTGTTCCGTCTGGACAACCTCCTTGAATCACGAAATCTGCGATGACACGGTGGAAAGTAAGGCCATCATAAAAGCCTTTTTCAGCTAAATCAATGAAGTTTTTAACGTGGATAGGTGCATCCTCTGTGTAGAATTCGATTTTCATTAACCCTTTATCGGTTAACATTTCTGCGTATGCCATAATTTTACATTTAATTAAGCTACAAAGATGCGAATGAAATTTGAATTATTTAAATTGAACTTTCTTTTAGATCGATGAAATACGTACTATTCTTTTTTGCTTCCTTGTTCCTTTTTAGTTGTTCCAATTCTTCCGAAGAAGAGAAACGCGAATCAAGCGCTTTCTTTTTGCGTGGAAATGCGAAATGGAAAGAAAAAGAGTATCACGAGGCCATTAAATGGTATTCGGAGGCAATTGAGAAGCGTCCAGATTTCTCTGATGCCTATTATAACCGGGGTTTAGTGTACCAAATCTTGGAAAAGAATGAAGAGGCCTTAGCCGACTTTTCAAAGGCCACAGAATTGGATTCGAAATTTGCCCCTGCCCTCTTTAAAAAGGCAGAAATGCTGCAAACCTTGCAACAATCCGATGAGGCTGTCATCGCTGTAGAATCATTGGTTAAATCCTTTCCTGATTCTGCCGCCAATTGGACCTTAAAAGGTGATATTTTGCTTCAAAAGGATGATTTAACAGGTTCTTTATCTTCTTATGATCGTTCTTTAGCACTTGATTCAACTTCGGTAGAAACCTTGATTAATAAAGGCGTTGTTCTTCAAGAGATGAACGAAATAGATCTGGCGGAAGCCGTTTTCAAGAAAGCCTTGAAGTCAGGAAAATACCAGGACCTATTGAATAATAACCTAGGTTACCTGGCTATTCAGCGAATGCAATGGGATTTAGCCGCTTCTTATGTCAAGAAGGCGTTAGAAAAGGATCCTAAAAATGAGTTGTATTTAAAGAATTGGGCCAAAATTCAAGCCAAATCAAGCCTTAAATAAGGCCATATACTTTTTCAATTCGGCTGCGTTTTCAATCGAATTCGTGTGAATTTCTAACAGCGCAGGACCTTGATTGTGAAGAAAATCACTAAGGTCTAATTCACTTGCATTAGAAGCAGAAAAATAGCTTATTCCAGCGTCTTTAGCCGTATTTTCGGCGGTAAACCCTTGGCGTGTTTCCATAAACTCATCCAGTTCTGGCAGGTCTTTCGCTCCTTCTAAGTTGCGGAAAATACCTCCACCCCCGTTATTAAAGACTATGATGCGCAAGTTCGCCGGAATGTAGTGATTCCAGAGTGCATTGCGATCGTATTGAAAGGCTACATCTCCAATGATGGAGATACACAATTTGTCAGTCTTTTGTGCGGCACCTACCGCGGTACTTAAGCAACCATCGATGCCTGAAGTGCCTCGATTCGAGTATACCTCAGTTTTCATGAATTTTGCCAAAGTCCAGTTAATGTATCTGACAGCTAATGAATTAGCGACGTGTACTTCGGCTGATTCCTGCTCTATCGCCTCTGTTATTTGGTTATATAGATGAATTTCGGTCCAATGGGGTTGGGCAAAGAATTCAGCTTGCAAGGAATTGATTTTAGCTGAATTCCAGGTATTCCAAGATTTCGAACTCCATTCAACACCTTCCATAAAGCTTTCTGCATCTGTATTTATGACCTGAGTCAAACACAAGAAAGGGTCTGGTCTGCCGATTGGATTCGGGTGAATGAGCCACGATTGTTTCGGCTTGTGGGTGCGTAAAAACTGCTTAATTCGCTTCGAAACAAATGATTTTCCGAAGTGAATGTGCAAATCAGCTTGTAAGGCTGGCCATACTGATTCGTCAGCTAATAGCAAATCGTGGGCAATCGTACTACCACAATTGGATGTTGCATCCCCTATCACTGGAATTCCGTAAGCAGAAAGCGTTTCGAAAATCGAATTATCTTCCATTTGCCCTACGGTCACAAGGATTTTCTCTGCAGATGAGATAGCCTGATTGAAATAACTAAAATCTACACTATGCTCTGCACTCTCTTCTCTATACTCTCTACTCTCTACTCTATTATCTGCTTTAGGCAAGACAAAACCTGGCTCCGGATAAAACGGTTCACGGATGGGCACATTTATCTGTACCGGTCCTTTCGGCTCCGCTAAAGCAGTCGATGGAGCTGCAGAACAATCATCCGTTTCGAAGTCAAAAAAAGCCTTTGAGTGCTTACCAAATAGGTTTTCTTGGTAAATCGTTTGTCCATCCCACTGACCGATCCATTCTTTAGGGCGATCAGCTGTTAAGACAATGAGGGGAACTTCTTGGAAGAAGGCTTCAACTACGGCAGGAGCAAAATTCAATCCTGCTGAGCCCGAGGTGCAGCAAATAATGACCGGACGACCCGTTTTGAGGGCGATTCCTAGGCCAAAAAATCCTGCCGAACGTTCATCTGCAATGGAATAGCATTTGAAGCCTCCGTGGCGGGTTAAGGCAATCATTAAGGGGGCATTACGGGATCCTGGGCATATAACCGCCTCATTTACACCTTGTTGGTATAAAGAGTCTACTAGTTCGATGATGCCTTTTGGAAATGCCATAGCAAAAAAAAGCCTCATAAGAGGCTTTTAAAATTATCCAAGATATGTTTTTAGTGCTTTGCTTCGAGAAGTGTGTCGTAAACGACGGATCGCTTTCTCTTTAATTTGTCTTACACGCTCACGCGTTAAATTAAATTTCTCACCAATCTCTTCTAAAGTCATGGCATGTTCGCCATTTAAGCCGAAATACAAGGTAACTACATCTGCCTCGCGTTGAGTCAACGTAGATAAAGCACGTTGTACTTCACGACGAAGTGAATCGTTGATCAAGCCAGAATCTGGTTTATCTTCAGAATCATTCTCCAATACGTCTAAAAGCGAGTTTTCTTCTCCTTGAACGAAAGGGGCATCCATAGAAACGTGACGACCTGAAATTTTCAAGGTATCCACTACTTCGCCGGTTGAAATCTCTAAAACCTCTGCTAATTCTTCTGGTGAAGGCTCACGCTCGAATTTTTGCTCTAATTCAGAGAATGTTTTTGAAATTTTATTCAAAGAACCTACTCTATTTAATGGCAAACGTACGATACGAGATTGTTCTGCTAAAGCTTGAAGGATCGATTGACGAATCCACCAAACCGCGTACGAAATGAATTTAAATCCACGAGTTTCATCAAAACGTTGTGCAGCTTTGATCAAACCTAAGTTTCCTTCGTTAATTAAGTCACCTAAGCTAAGACCTTGGTTTTGGTATTGTTTCGCAACGGATACCACGAAACGAAGGTTCGCTTTTGTTAAACGCTCTAAAGACAATTGATCCCCATCACGGATTTTCTGCGCGAGGATTACCTCTTCATCCGGAGTCAATAAATCGACTTTACCGATCTCTTGAAGGTATTTGTCCAGCGATTGACTTTCCCTGTTGGTAATTTGTTTGCTAATTTTTAGCTGTCTCATAAGATCTTACAACAGAATGAAAGCGTCGCGCACGAATGCGCGACGCTTGGATAAACATTTTAATTATTCAGCTGAAGCAGCTGGAGCCTCTGGTTTTTCAGGCTTAGGTAAAAGAACCTTAGCAGATAAACGGAATTTGCCCGTTTTCTTATCTACCTCAACTAATTTAACCTTTACTTTATCTCCTTCTTTGAAAACACCGTCCATCGTGTCGATGCGATCCCATGAAATCTCAGAGATATGTAGTAAACCATCTTTACCTGGTAAGAATTCCACAAATGCACCGAATGCTTGGATATTCTTTACTTTTCCTTCATATACCTCTCCTACTTCAGGTAAAGTAACGATTCCACGAACCATACTTACCGCTTTCGCCATCGCATCTCCGTTAGAAGAGAAGATACTTACGTATCCGCCGTCTTCTTTTTCTTCGATTGTAACGGTTGCACCTGATTGTTTTTGGATATCTTGAACGACTTTACCACCTGGTCCGATTACAGAACCAATTTGGTCTTTCATAATCTTGATAACCGTCGCACGAGGAGTCTGAGGTTTGAAGTCTTCTCTTACGGCTGGAATCGCTTTCTTCATCTCATTTAAGATGTGTAAACGACCTTCTTTTGCTTGAGAAAGTGCTTCCGCTAAAACTTCGTAAGATAAACCTTGTACTTTGATGTCCATTTGGCAAGCGGTGATACCGTTCTCCGTACCCGTTACCTTGAAGTCCATATCACCTAAGTGATCTTCATCACCTAAGATATCAGATAAAACCGCGTATTTACCTGTTTTTGAATCAGAAATTAATCCCATCGCAATACCTGAAACGGGCGCTTTGATTTTTACACCTGCGTCCATTAAGGCCAAAGTACCCGCGCAAACTGTCGCCATCGAAGACGAACCGTTTGATTCTAGGATATCAGAAACGATACGTAACGTGTAAGGGAAGTCTTCCATTTTGGGTAAAACCTTCTTAATCGCACGCATAGCTAAGTTTCCGTGACCTACTTCACGACGACCTACCCCACGATTTGGTTTCACCTCACCTGTAGAGAAGCCTGGGAAATTGTAGTGCAACATAAATTTGTTGTACCCTTGTGTCATCGGTTGGTCGATGATTTGCTCATCCATTTTCGTACCTAAAGTTACGGTAGTCAAGGATTGAGTTTCACCACGAGTGAAAACAGACGAACCGTGAGGAGTAGGTAAATAATCTACCTCACACGTGATTTGACGGATTTCATTCAATTTACGACCATCTAAACGGTAGCGCTCTTGCAATACTAATTGGCGAGCAGCTTCTTTTTCGATATCGTGTAAATAGTGTTTCGCTAAACCGATGTTCACTGTGTGATCTTCCGGTAAAGACGCGATAAATTCATCTACGATTGCCTTGAAGCCAGCTTTACGCTCGTCTTTCTTCGGATTCGCTAATTTCGCTACCGCTAAATATTTATCGTAGTAGTTTTTCCACAATTCGGCACGCAACTCTTCGTCATGTGTTTCGTGTGAATACGTACGTTTTTCTGTTTTGCCACAAGCGACAGTCAATTCGTTCAATGCTGCACATTGTAATTTGATGGCATCGTGTGCGATACGTAATGCTTCTAGCATTTCAGCTTCAGAAACTTCGTCTCCTTCGCCTTCTACCATAAGAATATCGTTTTCGTTTGCCGCCACGATTAATTCTAAGGAAGCACCAGCTAATTCGCTTACGCTTGGATTTACTTTGTATTCGCCGTTGATTTTCGCTACGCGAACCTCTGAGATAGGACCATTGAATGGAATATCGGAAACAGCTAAAGCTGCCGCTGCCGCTAAACCGACAAAGGCATCTGGTAATACTTCTGCATCTGCTGAGATCAAGTTGATTAACACTTGAACATCTGCGTGGTAATCATCTGGGAAAGTAGGACGCAAAGCGCGGTCTACTAAACGAGAGATCAAAATTTCATAATCAGAAAGGCGTGCCTCTCTTTTTAAGAAACTTCCAGGGATACGTCCATTGGACGCAAATTTTTCTTGATAGTCTACTGATAAAGGA
>JAGWUO010000310.1 GCA_028868395.1 Cytophagales bacterium
ACTTTATCAATAATTTCAGCCTTAATTAAATCGCCTAATTGCTTTAAATCATATACAAATCCAGTATCTGGGTCTGGAATCCCTTTCACTGTAACAATTAGTTCAAAGTTATGTCCATGCCAATTATTATTAGCACAAGGGCCAAATACTTCATGATTTTTTTCTTCTGTCCAGGCTGGATTGAATAAGCGATGTGCTGCGTTAAAATGTTCCTTACGGATGACGTGTACCATTGTTTTCAGTTTTTGTGAAGGGACTCTGGGAAAACAATAGCAGAGTTCCAATAATTGTACAAAGTTAATAAACCTTCCGGGAATCTGTGTAAATTTGCATTTTAAATCCTTTCCTTATGATCATTGTTACTGGCGCCGCTGGCTTTATTGGAAGTTGTTTAATTCAAAAGTTGAATGAACTGAAGTTTCGCTACATTATTGCCGTGGATGATTTTTCGAAGGCTGAAAAGAATCGAAATTTAGAGGGTAAGGCCATAATGGAACGGGTTGATCGGAACGATTTATTTGTGTGGTTAGAGAAGAATAATCGCGAAGTTGAGTTCTTTTTTCATATAGGGGCACGAACAGATACGACAGAATTTGATACCAAGATTTTTGATGCATTAAATTTAGATTATTCTAAGAAGGTATGGAAGGCTTGTATTGATTATCAAATTCCATTGGTTTATGCTAGTTCTGCGGCTACCTATGGTTTAGGTGAATTAGGGTATGACGATAATGAGTCATTGATTCCTTCCTTAAAACCATTGAATCCATACGGTGATTCAAAGAATGACTTTGATATTTGGGCTCTTCAACAAGAGAAGAAGCCTTTCTTCTTTGCTGGCTTGAAATTTTTTAATGTGTACGGACCTAATGAATTTCATAAAGGACGTATGGCGTCGGTTATTTGGCACGCGTATCGTCAAATTCAATCCAATGGAACTCTCAAGCTATTTAAGTCCCATCGCGATGATTTTAAGGATGGGGAACAGATGCGCGACTTTATTTACGTAAAAGATTTAATTGATGTCTGTATTTTCTTGATGGAAAATCGCAAGCATTCAGGAATCTATAATTTAGGAACCGGGAAAGCAAGGTCATTTAATGATTTAGGGAAAGCGACTTTTGCAGCTTTGGAATTAGAACCATCCATTGAATACATTGATACGCCAGCTGATATTCGGGATAAATACCAATATTTTACAGAAGCCAATATGGCCAAATTACGCTCAATCGGATATACGAATGATTTTACAAGTTTAGAAGCGGGTGTGAAGGATTACGTACAAAACTATTTAGCTAAGCAGCTGTACTATTAACTAGTTTCTTTAATCCCTCCTCTGCGAATCCCTTGCCATAGGCGAATAGTTGTATGTTTGCGGCAAAGATGGACAGCATGGCAATTTTGATGCTTTTCGTACTAACTAAAGCGGCGATAAAAATCAAAAGACTATATCCAACTATCCCTGTCAATAAGATCAAGCCATATACGGGCGTTGCTATCAGCGTAATTCCGGTTAGTACGTAATAACTAAAGAATAGGAATGGGAAGAAATGTACCGCCTTCAGTTCTTTAGGAAAGAATCGACTGATGTTAATTCTTGCTCTGCCAAAGAAATGCAGTTGCTTATAGAATTGTCTAAAGTCGGTTCTACGTTTGTGGTAAATAAAGGCTTTAGGAATTAATCCAGACTTGAATCCGAGTGAGATGCACCGAATACTGAATTCAATGTCTTCACCCATACGGGTAATTTTAAAACCTCCTGTAGCTTCGTATACTTTCCGGGAGATTCCCATATTGAAACTACGAGGATGAAATTGTCCACCGATATTTTTTTCTTTTCCGCGAATACCTCCTGTGGTAAAAAAAGAGGTCATAGAATAGCTAATGGCTTTTTGGATAGGAGTAAAGCTGGGATGATCTTGATCCGGTCCTCCAAAAAGATCTAATCCTTC
>JAGWUO010000311.1 GCA_028868395.1 Cytophagales bacterium
TTTTACCGTTTCTTTAAATTCTCTCCAGAGATTCGTATTTCGCACGGTTTGAATAACCTTTTTGTACCTCCTGGAACGGTCAATAGTTATTCTAAATTAAGCCAATTGAATTCACATACGATTAGCTTAATATTCAATTTCGAGTAATTACTTCAATCCTGTTCTCGCCTTTTTAGGATCTACGACCGTTTCAAATGAACTCACAGCTGAAACACCGAACCAACCTGTACCTTGTAGTTTGGAAGCAGGATTCGTATTCTTAATATTGGTGGGAATATTAGCGGCAGGACGAGAGAATAAACCCGCATTATTAAGCTCTAATCGAGCTTGAGAATAAAAATTAAACTCATCCTCCGATATAGACCATAACTCCACGCGAATCTTGTCATTTTCTAAGTATAGACGAGGAGAAATAGCACGTCGAATGGGCAAAATAAACATCAGACCATCCGTCATGGCCCCTTTTTGGAATCCCGCATCGTAGACTAAGGTTAAATTGATGGGGTCATTAAACAACACGCCATTTCGATACGTTTTTACGCGGTAACAATCGCCAGCGCCTCGAAAATCGCGTGCATAAAACTGAGCATCGTAGCCATTTTTAGGATTGTTGTTAGCACTTTGTCGACCAAAAGCCTCATCATACTGGTATAAAATCGAATCTATAGGAGGAACACGATTTAAGGTTGCCCTCGATGTAAGCGTTTCATTTTGCCACTTCACATTCAAGGTAAAGGTAGTACCCACCTTTCCTATCGTAGGTTGTTGAGCCGTTGGTTCCCACACATAAATCCCACTTTGTGCCACTTTCTCCACAAAATTAAATTGATGACCTAGGGTATCAGACACAGTAACCAGAGCGCCGCCTAATTTAGGAGCTGCACTCTGATCAAAATAATCCTGTGAACGCGACAAAATGATTTGCTGTGCCGTATTTTGATTCGTCAAATTAGCTTCCACCACGAGGTAATGATCTGAAACAGGACTAGGCAAGTTTACGATCTCTTCACAAGACGTTAAGGCCAAAAAAAGCAGGAATAAGTAGATCGGCTTCATCTTAAAACGAGAAATTATAGGTGACGGCTGGAACGAATGAACCGATGATGGATAATTGAACGGCCTCGGTTTGAATCGAATTATCTCCGTTCGGTCGTGTATAGATTGAGAACGGATTTTTTCGATTGTATACATTATACACCGAGAATACCCATTCCGAACTTCCTTTACCAAACAAGGCTTTCTTGTTTTTCTTCGTCGCTGAAATATCTAATCGATGGTAATCTGGTACGCGAATATTTCCCCTCGTTCCGGGTATCGTTTGTGGATAGGCGATTCCGTCGAAAATATATTTTTGGGCAGGAACAGTGTAAGGAACTCCCGTGATGTAGGCAAAATTTGCCCCAAATGACCATTTATCAGATAAGGCGTATTGTCCAACTAAATTTAAGGTATGGGTGCGATCATAGCGATTAGCATACCATTCATTATTATTTAAACCTTCTATTTTGCGTTCTGTCCTAGCTAAGGTATAACTCGCCCAACCCGTTAACTTCCCTACATTCTTCTTTAGGAAAAACTCGATTCCATACGCACGTCCCTTTCCGAAGAGCAAATCCTTTTCAAAATAAGGATTCAAGAAAAGATTCGCTCGATCCGCATAATCGATTTGATTTTGCATATCCTTGTAATACACCTCAATCGACGATTCATAATTATTTCCATCTGGGCCAAAATTCTTAAATAGACCCAAAGCCAATTGATCGACGATTTGAGGTTTGATGTTATTGGTGGATGACGTCCACACGTCTAAAGGGGTTGACGCAGCTGTGTTCGACATTAAATGAATGTACTGCGCCAAGCGATTATAGCTTAATTTCAGGGAAGAGGATTCGTTACCCGTCACATTCAAGGCAAAACGGGGTTCCCAATTACCATAAGAAG
>JAGWUO010000312.1 GCA_028868395.1 Cytophagales bacterium
ATAATTCCCCAGATAAATTACCGTTTTTGTGGTTGCAATTAGACCAAAATAGTTTCAACACGCAGTCTCGCGGAGGCAAGACGACGCCTATATCGGGTGGACGTTTTGGGAATTTAGCTTTCGAAGGTGGGTATAAAATCGAGAGTGTAACAATTGATGGCAAGCCAGCTAACTTTATCGTGGAAGATACACGGATGCAGATTCGTTTAGCGTCTCCTTTGGCAGAAAAAGTAGGGACTGCAAAAATTAAAATCGCTTATTCGTTCACTTCTCCGGAGAATGCTTCGGACAGAATGGGTATCCAACAAACGAAGAATGGCGCGATTTACACCGTGGCGCAGTGGTTTCCACGCGTTTGTGTATACGATGACATCGAAGGATGGAACGTATTGCCCTATTTAGGGGCAGGCGAGTTCTATTTAGAATACGGCAATTTTGAATATTCGATCAACGCGCCAGCTTCACACATCGTGGTGGGTTCAGGTGAATTATTGAATCCGACTGAGGTGTATACGGCTGATCAGGTGAAGAAATGGGCTGCGGCGGCTAATTCTGAAACAACGGTGGTGATTCGTTCAGCAGCTGAAGTGACGGATCCTGCTTCTCGTCCGGCGAAAGATCGCTTGACTTGGAAGTTTAAGTGCAATAATGCGCGTGACGTGGCTTTTGCTTCATCTAAGGCTTTCATTCTAGATGCTTGCCGCATCAATTTGCCTAGTGGCAAGAAGTCTCTTGCTGTGTCTGTTTATCCGGTAGAATCGGATGGCAAAGACGCTTGGGCTCGTTCGTCGGAATACGTAAAAGCTTCGATCGAACATTATTCAAATTGGTTGTACGAGTATACCTATCCAGTAGCGACGAATGTTGCAGGTATCGTTTCAGGTATGGAATATCCAGGAATTATTTTCTGTGGCTATAAGGATAAAACGGCCTCCTTATGGGGCGTGACGGACCACGAATTTGGCCATAATTGGTTCCCCATGATTGTGGGAAATAATGAGCGTAAATTCGCTTGGATGGATGAGGGTTTCAATACGTTCATCAACTTCTATTCGACGGATGCCTTTAATAAAGGTGAGTACAAGAACCGTAAATTTGATATGCATACGATCGCGAAATCGATGTTCCGCGAAACGGCAGATCCGATTATGTCGATTCCAGATGTGATCCAAACGCGTAATTTAGGCTGGGAGGCTTACAATAAACCAGGCTTTGGCTTACGCATCCTTCGTGAGCATATCCTTGGCCCAGATCGTTTTGACTATGCTTTTAAAAATTATATTGCCAAATGGGCCTTCAAACATCCTACTCCAATGGACTTCTTCCGTGCGATGGAAGATGGGGCTGGTGAGGATTTAGGCTGGTTCTGGAGAGCCTGGTTCTATGAACTTTGGAAACTAGACCAATCGGTGAAAGACGTTGATTACGTAGAGCAAGATCCTACAAAAGGGGCTGTCATTACGATTGAAAATTTAGATAAGATGGCCATGCCAGCAGTCGTGGAAGTGGAATTAACGAGCGGAGAAAAAGAACGTTTTACGTTCCCGGTGGAGATTTGGCAACGTGGCGCTAGCTGGACGTTCCGCACTTCGACCAAGCTTCCGATTAAATCGGTGGTGATTGATCCAGATCATTCATTCCCGGATATGGATTCGAAGAA
The DNA here is from genome assembly GCA_028868395.1 of Cytophagales bacterium. The sequence goes on from JAGWUO010000312.1 coordinate 1,661, forward strand.
TAATACGTGGAAGCCGCTGAGTGTTCGCTCAAGGTAAGAAATGAAAAGGCCCATTATGGGCCTTTTTTTATCAGTATATTTATAGGATGTATGGTGGAATATGTTCACATTGAAGAATAAAATCCACTAATCATGAAAATACTATTCCTACAATCTCTTTGGTTCGGAGAATTAGTCTCCATTTTGATCTATGTGATCCTTATTTTACTCTTAGTGCAGGTCATTCGATGGCTATACAGAAGACTAA
>JAGWUO010000313.1 GCA_028868395.1 Cytophagales bacterium
AGGATTGAATGACAACGACGACGTAGTGGAAGGGATTGTGGTGATGCGCAAAGGAGAAAATCCAAGCGATGTATTAGAGCGATTAAAAGTGAAAATCGACGAGTTGAATGAAAAGGTTTTGCCATCCGATGTGAAAATGGTGACTTTTTATGACCGCGATAATTTAATGGCCTATTGTACGAAAACAGTAATGCACAATTTATTAGAAGGGATCATTTTAGTGACCTTAATTGTGTTCGTTTTTATGGCAGATTGGCGGACGACTGTCATCGTTTCCATTATTATCCCGCTGGCCCTTTTATTTGCATTCTTCTGTTTAAAATTAAAAGGAATGTCAGCGAATTTACTGTCTTTAGGGGCCGTTGATTTTGGGATTATAATCGATGGGGCTGTGGTGATGGTGGAAGGCTTGTTTGTAGCCTTAGATCATCGGGCTAGTCAGGTAGGCATGGATAAGTTTAATAAGCTGGCAAAAATGTCGTTGATTAAAAAGACGGGAACGGGGCTTGGAAAAGCTATTTTCTTCTCTAAATTAATCATCATCTCTGCCTTGCTCCCTATTTTTGCTTTCCAAAAAGTGGAAGGGAAAATGTTCTCTCCATTAGCCTATACCTTAGGTTTCGCGTTATTGGGGGCTTTGATTTTCACCCTGACATTAGTACCAGTTTTAAGCTCGATTTTATTAAATAAAAACGTCAAAGAAAAGCATAATTTCTTCATCGATTTTATCAATCGCATCGTCGGAAAAGCGTTTATTTGGACCTTTGCACACAAGCAGATCACCATTTTATTTTCGGTGGGTCTTTTCGCTTTCTCCGTGTTCTCAACTCGTTGGTTAGGGTCGGAGTTTTTGCCTCCTTTGAATGAAGGAGCACTATGGGTGGAGGCTAAATTACCTATGAGTACGTCGCTGCCTGAAACGGTGAAGATGGTGAAAGTTTTGCGCAACGAATTACGCACTTTCCCGGAAGTAAATGGCGTTCTTTCTCAGGTAGGTCGCAGTAATGACGGTACAGATCCGAGCGGATTTTATTATGTTCAAATGCAAGTTAATTTGAAGCCAAAAGAAGAGTGGAAACGCAAATTAACGATCGACGGATTAGTGAATGAGATGGATAAAAAACTCAAAAACTACCAAGGAATTAATTACAATTATTCTCAACCCATCATCGATAATGTGGCCGAAGCAGTGGCCGGGATGAACGCATCCAATGCGGTGAAAATTTACGGAGATGATTTGGAAAAATTAGATGACATCGCGAACAAGGTCATCAATCAAATTAAAAATGTGGACGGTGTAAAAGATGTGGGAATCCTACGCAATATCGGTCAACCAGAAGTGAGCATCGTGCTGGATGAGGAGAAAATGGCCATCTATGGAGTGACGAAAGCGGATGCTCAGGCGGTCATCGAAATGGCCATAGGAGGTAAAACCGCTACCTCAAAATACGAAGGCGAAAAGCGATTTGATATTCGACTACGTTATGCGGGGGAATACCGCAAAACGGAAGAAGATATCATGCGATTGATGATTCCGACGATTAAGGGAACAAAGATTCCATTGAAAGAAATTGCCGATTTAGAGAAGTCAACCGGTCCGGCTTTTATTTACCGTGATAATACAAAACGTTTTATTGGGGTGAAATTTTCGGTCCGTGATCGTGACCTCGGAGGAACCATTGCGGAGGCACAAGACAAGGTAAAAAACAATGTCAAATTGCCGGATGGCTACACCGTAGGTTGGGCTGGAGAATTTGAGAATCAGGTTCGGGCGACTACGCGATTAGGCCAGGTGGTACCGATCAGTTTATTGTTGATTTTTGTACTCTTATTTATTCTTTTTGGGAATGCGAAAGATGCGGGGTATGTGTTAATTAACGTGCCTTTTGCGTTAATTGGCGGG
>JAGWUO010000314.1 GCA_028868395.1 Cytophagales bacterium
GGTAGTGCGTTTGTCAAGATGATCGCACAGGCCAAAGACCTTCAGGCTGAGATCATTGACTTTGTTCAGTCGATTAAAGGTAAAAAGTAGGCAAATGTTTTTGGAAAGAAATATTTTTCCTATCTTTGCAACCCCAATCAGACGATCTTATGCACAAGTGGGCCGCTAAGCGCTGATTATCATCAATTAAAAATTAGTTCAGATGAGCGATTTAATTAAATTCGTAGAGCAAGAAAACGCAGCACGTAGAGGAGAACACCCTGAATTTGCTGCAGGAGACACTGTTAACGTACACGTGAAAATTCGTGAAGGTAACAAGGAGCGTATCCAGGTTTTCCAAGGTTTAGTTATCCAACGTAAAAATTCAGGTGCTGGTGAGTCTTTCACAGTTCGTAAGATCTCTAACGGTATCGGTGTTGAGCGTATTTTCCCAATCTTGTCACCAAACATCGACAAAATTGAAGTATTACGTCGTGGTAAAGTACGTCGTGCACGTTTATTCTACATGCGTGGTAAGCAAGGAAAAGCGGCTCGTGTTAAAGAGAAGAAAAAATAGGTTTGAGATTTTTTACATAATAAGAAAGCTGTTCAGAAATGAGCAGCTTTTTTTATGTCCATATGTCAGTAATCTCAGCTAGAATTTTACTTTTGTAGGTAAATAAACCTATTGAAATGAAAACCAATGCTTCGAATCGCCGCGAATTCTTGCACAATGCAGGTATGCTAGGCGGTATGGCCTTTTTGCCTAGTTCTTTAAAAGACGCCACTAAAACTTTTGCACCCGCAACACCTGAACGCATTATTGCACCGCGTTTGAAATTTGGGGTGGTGGGAATCAATCATGGACATATCTATTCCATGGCGAACTCCATCATTCGAGGTGGCGGGGAATTTGTCTCGTATTATGCGAAGGAACCGGATCTAATTAAAGATTTTGCCAAACGGTATCCACAAGCCAAACTGGTAAAAAGCGAGGCCGAGGTCCTAGAAGATCCTTCGATCAAATTAGTACTTAGCTCCATTACGCCTAACGAACGCGCCCCATTGGGCATCCGCGTGATGCAACATGGGAAAGATTATATGGTGGATAAGCCAGGAATCATTAGTTTGGAGCAATTAGCAGACGTTCGTAAGGTCCAAAAAGAAACCAAACGCATCTATTCGATTTCATTCAGTGAGCGTTTTGAAAACAAAGCAACCGAACTTGCGAGTCAATTAGTGGCCTCTGGAAAAATCGGGAAAGTGATGCAAACCTTGGGTACAGGTCCTCACCGAATGAGTGTGAATTCCCGTCCTGATTGGTTTTTTGACACGAAATATTACGGAGGTATCATCACGGATATCGCCTCCCACCAAGTAGATCAATTCTTGCATTTTACGGGTTCCACACAAGGAGAAGTCGTAGCTTCCCAAATCGCGAACCACCACCATCCACAATATCCTAAATTCCAAGACTTTGGAGATTTGATGCTTCGAAGCAATAAAGGGTCTGGCTATATCCGCGTGGACTGGTTTACTCCAGATGGTTTAAATACCTGGGGAGATGGTAGACTGACCATTCTGGGAACAGATGGCTATATGGAAGTCCGAAAAAATACAGATATCGCCTCTCCACATGGTGTAGGGAGTCATTTGTATGTGGTGACAAACAAGGAGACCTTGTATATCGATTGCAAGGATGTCAACCTACCACACGGGGAATTACTCGTGAATGATGTGCTGAATAGAACGGAGACGGCAATGACCCAAGCCCATTGTTTTTTAGCCACTGAATTAGCCTTAATTGCGCAGAAAAATGCAACTAACATATCGATCAAAGCATGAAACGGAGAAAATTTATCAATAACCTAGCGCTGGGTGCCGTAGGTACTTTAGGTTTCCCCACCATCGTTCCAG
>JAGWUO010000315.1 GCA_028868395.1 Cytophagales bacterium
ACACTGCATTCATCGGAGGTTCTGTGGGCGGTTTAGGTGATATTTATGCTCAATTACAAAAGACCATTGGTGCCTCCGATCGAATTCTAGAAATCCTGGGCGATCCATCGGAGATTGATTTAACGCGAGATTCCTCCTCTTCAGCGGTCTCATTCGGTCAAATAAAGGTACAAGACCTCGAATTCTCGTACCCTTCTCGTCCATCCGTTCAAATCATCAAAGGCATTAACTTTACCATTGAACCCGGTCAAAAGGTAGCTATCGTAGGAACTTCTGGAACGGGTAAATCAACCCTTGCGCAATTATTTATGCGTTTTTACGAGCCTAACGCGGGATCCATTTCGCTAGGTGATCGTTCCATCGCAGACATTGATATTACGGAATGGCGTAAAATGGTCGCTCTAGTACCTCAAGAAGTATTACTTTTTGGAGGAACCATCCGCGAAAACATTGCCTATGGAAAACCAGGGGCAACGCAAACCGAAATCGAATCCGCTGCAGAATTAGCCTACGCTAAAGAATTTATCGAATCGTTTCCAGAGAAATGGGATACCATGGTAGGTGAAAGAGGGGTGAAATTATCAGGGGGCCAAAGACAGCGCATCGCTATCGCCCGTGCCATACTCAAAAACCCTAAGTTCTTATTACTGGACGAAGCCACGAGTGCCCTCGATTCAGAATCTGAAAAATGGGTACAATCTGCTCTAGAAGAATTAATGAAAAACCGTACGAGCTTGATCATCGCACACCGTCTATCCACCATTCGCTCTGCTGATTTAATCATCGTAATGGAAGAAGGCAAAATCGTTGAATCCGGTTCTCACGAAGAATTGATGAAGAAAAAATCAGGTATCTACCAGAATATGGTCAAATTACAAACGGAACATTTAGGCTAAATGAGCTCTTCGTATTCACTATCAGATTTTGACCTTCGATCAACTCCCTGCCGCGTTGATGTATTAGCTACCTTTCAAGCGGTTGACTTTGCATTAAGCCAGGGTGATATCGAACAAAAATTAAGTGATCAGTACGATCGCGTAACAGTATACCGCACCTTAAAGACCTTTTTAACACAAGGCCTACTCCATAAAGTTTTAGACGACAATGGTGGCGTAAAATATGCCTTATGCAAAGAACTCTGCCACCAAGGAGACCATCATCACCAACACGACCACGTACATTTCAAGTGCAATCAATGTGGCCAAACCACCTGTCTAGAAACAGTGCATATTCCCATTATTCAATTACCAGCAGGCTTTACAAAGCAAGAGAGTAATTTGTTGATTCAGGGGACGTGTGACAGTTGCCAGTAGGCAGTGGGCAGTGGACAGTAGTCCGGAGGGAGGGAGTCCGAAGTCGGGAGTCGCTAGTCAAAGACCAAAGAGCAAAGGTCAAAGTTCAAAGAGCAGATTGCGTGGGGCCATATTTCATGAATGAATAAAAAACGAGGCGGCAGCCTCTTTTTTTATGCCGCATCACTACTCTTTGCTCTCTACACTCTACTCTAACCTTAACTAAATCGCGTAGCGATGACTGAGTCACGCAGTGACGACTAAGCCGCATGGCGGCGACTGCTTGCCTGTTATGCAAAAAAAAACCGCTCTCCTAGGAGGCGGTTTTTTTAAAATAACTTGGAGCTTACTTACTTTCCCGGGTTTGATCCCAGTATCATCAGCGGTGCGGGGCTTAACTTCTCTGTTCGAGATGGGAAGAGGTGAACACCCGTCCTATCGGCTCCATACTTTTTACAAGGTTTTAGCCTTTAGCCATATTGTGAGATAAAATAAACAGCAGTGTGTAAATTAATAAAAGGTAAGCTTTCGGGTAATTAGTACTACTCGACTTTGACATTACTGTCTTTACATCTGTAGCCTATCGACCGTGTCGTCTAC
>JAGWUO010000022.1 GCA_028868395.1 Cytophagales bacterium
GCACTTGTTTGGCAGTTTAGGTATCCTTTCTTTTTTAACGGGATCATGCCTGACGATGTACCTCATTGGGGAGAAATTATACAACATCGCCTATAATTTAAAGTACCGCAATGTCACAGATAACCCGCTATTCTTTTTAGCACTTGTGGCCATCATATTGGGCGTACAACTCTTTTTAGCTGGATTTATCGGGGAGTTATTAATTACAAACTCTGATAAAACGACGAATTATCAAATCAAGGAAGAAATATCCTAATTATGCCAAACAATGATCTAAGCTGGCTAAGCCGCTCTGAACTCTTGATCGGACCGGAAGGGATCGATAAATTACAAAAATCACACGTTTTAGTTGTCGGATTAGGCGGAGTAGGCTCCTTTGCCGCTGAATTCATCGCCCGTTCAGGTGTAGGTCGAATGACCATCGTCGATGGAGATGTAGTGGATCCGACTAATCGAAACAGACAACTACCTGCTTTAGCGACAAACCATGGGGTTTCCAAAGCCCAAATCATGGCCGAACGCCTTCAAGCCATCAACCCTGCCCTCGAATTAACGGCTATCGAACAATTTCTAAGTCCTGAAGAGGCAAAGAACTTGTTAGAGACGACAAAATTCGATTATGTCATGGACTGCATTGATTCCGTTACACCCAAAGTCACCTTGCTAAAAACGGCTTACGATTTAGGATTTAAAATTGCAAGTTCGATGGGCGCAGGCGGAAAAATGGATCCAACGAAAATTAGAACAGCTGATTTATTTGATACCCGCGAATGTTATTTGGCCTCCCTAGTGCGCAAACGCATTCGCAAGATGGGTGTGGGTAAAGGGATTAAGACGGTTTTTTCTTTGGAAAAAGTCAAAGACGAGTCACTTATCTTGACAGACGGAAGTAACTTCAAGAAGTCTGCCTACGGAACTATTTCTTATTTACCAGCTGCCTTTGGAGGCGTTGTCGCATCGATTGTCATTCGTGATCTTTTGGACGAGCCAATCCCGATGGAGAAGAAACTTAAATTACCTAAAAAGAATGATCAAAATAGGCGTCATTAATGTGTCTGACCGGGCAAGTGCGGGTATCTACGAAGATATTCCAGGCAAGGCCGTAGTCGAATTATTGAAAGAATACCTAGAATCCGATTTCGAGGTGGTTTATGCCGTCGTACCTGACGAACAGGATCAATTGGAATCAAAGATGATCGAGATGTCCGAGGAAGTTTGTCTTCTGGTGACAACGGGGGGAACTGGCCCCGCCTTACGCGATGTCACCCCTGAGGCGACAGAAGCTGTTTGTCAAAAGATGATGCCAGGTTTTGGCGAATTAATGCGCTCTGTAAGCCTACAATATGTTCCCACGGCCATTCTAAGCCGTCAAACAGCGGGCATTCGCAACCAAACCTTAATCTTGAATTTACCTGGAAAACCAAAAGCCATTAGACAATGCTTAGAGGCCGTTTTCCCAGCTATTCCCTATTGCATCGACTTAATTGGTGGACCTTTTTTAGTGTGTAGGGAGGAAAATATGAAGGCTTTTAGGCCGAAATAGCCCACAGGGCTATTTTCAAAGTTCAAATTGCAAAGTTCAAAGTTCAATTCTGATCTTTGCTCTTTGCTCTTTGCTCTTTGATATCAGCTTTCATGCGCTAGCAAAAGCTGATACAACCTCTCCGTCACTTTACCCCTCTTCCCATCTCCTATCTGCTTTCCATCAATGGAGAAAATAGGCAAAACACGCTTCGTACTACCGGTGGTGAAGACTTCATCAGCGTTCATAAAATCCGCTAGAGTACATTTACCCACTCGAACTTCATAAACCGAGGAAGCTAAGGCTATCACTTTTTTACGGGTAATTCCCTCCAAAATATGATCTGCAGGTGTATGAATGACTCCGTCTTTGACATAAAATAAATTAGAACGGGACGATTCCGAGACACCAAACTCAGGAGTATGGTAAATCAAATCATCGCCTCCAGCTGTACGAACTGCAGGCATTTCACGTAAAGCGAAGGCATAATTCAGCGATTTAATATCCGCCATTTCACGCTTGTATTCGCGACTCATTAAGCGCATTCCTGCGGTAGGTTCCGCGAATGAGAAAACGCCTGGAAAAATATACAATTCAGAATCCCCTACCGGATCGAAACCATTAGAGCTAAAACCTGCTGTTAAGACCAATTTGACTCCAAGGCAGGGATCTACAGATTGAGCTGCGATCTCATTAATTAAAGTAGCTAGAGACTCTTTAGAATAACTATGTGGCAAACCCATTTTAGAAGCCGAACTCAAAAAACGATCTAAGTGATCCGACATAAAGATGGGCTTCCCAGCCATAATGCGGAAGAAATCGAAGATGCCAAAGCCACGTAAGAAACCAACATCCTTAATGGACACGGTCACCTGATCGGGGTCTTGCCATTGGCCTTTATAATAAATGGGATATGCCATTTTGTTGTAATTTTTGAACTAAATGTATGGTTTCTTTGGCCTCTTTCACATCATGGACCCGCAAAATGGAAGCCCCTTGCAATAAAGCAACCGTGTGTAAAACGGAGGATCCATTCAATGCTTCATCCGCAGAAATGCCTAATTCTTTCCAAATCATGGTCTTACGCGACAAGCCTGCTAAGATGGGCGCACCTAGTAATCTAAAAGAGCGTAAATGGGCTAATAATTGATAATTATGATCCAATGATTTAGAGAATCCAAAACCTGGGTCCACAATCAAATCCTTGAAGCCGCGCGAACGTAACTCCTGTACTTTGGGTAATAAATTGTGTAATACCTCCGCCACCACATTTTGATAATCAGGCACTTCGTGTACCTGCTCAAAACGACCTACGCTGTGACTCAGAATATAAGGAACTTGATTTTCAACGATGTAATCGAAGACACCTTCGTCCATTTGACCAGCACCAATGTCATTAAACAAATGTGCGCCAGCCGCTATAGCAGCCTTTGCCACCGCCACGCGGTAGGTATCGATGGAAATAATAACAGTAGGAAAGGCGAATGCAATCGCAGAAATGATGGGCAAAACCCGATCGATTTCCTCCTGTGTACTAACAGGCGCTGCACCGGGTCTGGTCGAATGACCACCTATGTCCAAAATCAAGGCACCAGCTGCGATCATCTCAGTAGCCTGCTTCATGGCTAAATCAACCGAAGTTACGCGACTGCCTTCGTAAAAGGAATCGGGGGTAATGTTTAAAATTCCCATGATTTGGGGCTTCGAAAAATCAAGCAATTGCCCATTTAAACGGATTGTTTGACTTGTGGAAAAAAGAGCGTCCAAATCGAGTGAATTTAGGATAATTTAAATAATTTTGTAGGCTATAAAAACGTGAGCATCGTCTAAAAACTGATTCTATGAATAGGGACTCAACGCCTTCCCAAACCGAAATCGAATATCGCCAAGTAATTTCATACTGCAAAGCCTTGTTTGATAAAAAAAACAAAGATTACGGGACTTCATGGAGAATTTTACGACTACCTAGCCTTACGGACCAAATCTTCATCAAAGCCCAACGCATTCGCAGCATCCAAGAAAAAGGAGCGCAAAAGATCGAGGATGGCATCGAGGGAGAATTCATTGGAATTATCAACTATTGTATCATCGCGCTTATTCAAAAATCGCTGGAAGGTTCTGATCAAATGGAATTTGCACCAGAGGAATTAGGCCGCATTTACGATGAGCAAGTAGAAATCACTTTGGAATTATTGCGCAACAAAAACCACGATTACGGCGAGGCTTGGCGGGATATGCGCATCAGCAGTATGACGGATTTAATCCTAATGAAGATCTTCCGTACGAAACAAATTGAAAACAATGACGGCAAAACATTGGTTTCAGAAGGCGTGGAAGCTAATTACCAAGACATGCTTAATTACGCCGTATTCTGCTTGATCACATTGAAAGGCGAGCAACAGCAGCAACAACAGCAATAATGACCAAAATCGCGAAGATTTTATTGGTGGGGATTTTCATCTTCTCAGGTCTCATTAAGTTGAACGACCCGATTGGGACCCAACTAAAACTAGAAGAATACTTCGAAGTATTCTCGGTGGACTTTGCGTTTATGGCGGGCTTTTGGAAGTTTTGGATTCCCTACGCACTCTTTTTATCCATTCTTTTAAGTAGTTTAGAAATTGTGTTAGCGGTAGCGCTTGCGCTAAATTACCGCATCAAACAGACCTTATATGCCTTTGTAGGCATCCTAGCTTTCTTCGGTTTCTTAACTTTCTATTCGGCCTATTTCAATAAGGTAACGGACTGTGGCTGTTTTGGCGAAACGATCAAATTAACGCCTTGGACATCTTTTGGAAAAGATATTTTCTTACTTGTCCTTACGGCCATATTACTGATAGCAAAGAAACCGGAAGATAGGAAAACCGGTAAATGGGTTGCTGCAACAGCCATCGTCAGTATCGCATTAGGCACATTCTGTTATTTCCATCTACCTATCAGCGATGGATTACCATATGCGGTAGGCGACCATATTCCTACGAATATGAAAGAAAGGGAGCCATTAAAATTCTCCTATACCTACAAGATTAAAGGCGTCGAAACAGAGTTAAACGAGATGCCTACGGACACAACGGCCCAATTCATCTCGATGAAAGCAACGAATGAAAAAGAAGCAAGGCCATTGATAACAGACTATCAATTGTGGGCTGAGGGAGATACGACTAATTACACACAAGAAAGCTTTAAAGGGGCGAAATTGATGGTCATTATCCCGAACATTCACCACATGAATGAGGGAGCTTTACCGCAAATTGAAAAGCTAACGAAAGGTTTGAAAAACATCACCGTTTGGTTAGTTTCGGCCTCTTCTGATGCAGAAGTCAACGCTTTACGTCATAAATACCAATTAGCGTTCCCGGCGCTTTCTGCCGATACGAAAATACTTAAAACAATCGTTCGCTCTAGCCCAGGATTGTGGTTATTGAAGGATGGAACGGTCAAAGGAAAATGGTCTTCCTATGCCCTACCCTCTACGGATGAGATTCAACAAAGCCTAGAATAAATACCAGAATGAAGAATATCTATTTAGTAGGAATGCCCTCCTCGGGTAAAAGTACCTTGGGAAAAGAATTAGCAAAGAATATTGGTTACTCCTTCATGGACATGGATAAGTTGATTGAGACCCGTGAACAGAAGACAGTGTCTGAGATTTTTTCGAATTTTGGCGAGGCGCATTTTCGCGAAATAGAAAAAAAGACGTTGCGTGGTTTTCAACCTGATCAATCGATGGTGATTGCAACGGGTGGCGGGGTACCTTGCTTTAATGACAACATGGACTTCATCAAACAAAATGGAGTGAGCATCTTCTTGAATGTGGATGTGAATGATTTAGCGACTCGTTTGTACAAAGCACAAGGCAACAATCGTCCTTTGTTAGATAAAACCCAAAGTGAAGAAGTGGTGATCGCCTCCATCAAAAAAACCTTTGAAGAACGTCTTCCTTTTTATCAGCAAGCTGATATACAAGTAGACGGAGAAATCACCGTTAGCCAGTTACTTTGGCTATTAGATCAATACCTTCCCGTTTAGAAGTAGATTCCTCCTCCCAGCATAAATTGAGTGGAAGTCAAACTTAAAGTGGCTGAACTATAATCAGCTGCATTTTTAAGTGTATACGGCGTATACGCATCCTTTTGTGTACGCTGAATAGCTGTTAAGTCAAGGTAAAAATTCGATTTACGGTAGCCGATTCCTCCAGAGAATTGAAAAGCATTGCGATCGATGGTGTCATAGCTTGGGGCATACCCACTTCCAAACATCGCCGCGCCACCTCTAATACTTAAAGAGGGAGCAATACGAATTTCAGATCCTACCTTAATGTTCAAAGCCCCTTCAAAATTACGGGAGATTTGGCCATTGTACTTCGTCTGAAATGCTTGATTAGCAGAACCACCTAATTCAGCAGAATAGACTTTCATACCACCGTATCCTACATATTCTACATCCGCCGTTAAGAATCCTTTCTTCGAAAAGAAAAAAGCGAAACCACCCGAAACTTTCATAGGGCTTAATAACTGGTAGGTGAATTCATTCGTCGTTAACCGCATCGGATTCACTTTTGTAATAGTGATTGGATTTCCGGAGGAACCAATAGCCGGAATGCCAATGACGTTAGGTGATAAACGTGCATCGTATGTCTCATTCATTTGGTCATAATAGGTAGGACTTCTAAAAGCTAGCGACAAACGAAGCGAAGGATTGACTTTATAAATTCCACCTAAGCTGATGGCAATACCAGATCCAGATGTTAATAAGGTTTCTGCATATTGGAATCCTGCCACATATTTGGCTCCCACAAATTCATCCTCCCACGTAGTCGAGGAACTGGCTGTAATTTTTGAAAAATGCAATCCTGCTCCTAAATAAAACTTATCGCGATAAGAGGCACCATAAGCAAAATCCCAAGAAGTTAGAGCCCCTGTATTGGTGGCTGAACCGTATTGATTTGTGGGTAATAAAGGCTGAAAACGCTCAAATGGAGCACCTCCAGAAGTAGCATTTGGATTGATTAGATACGTTTGATAGGCCAAAGCCTCAGCAGATGAAGCCGTCCCAGAATAGGAATCATATTCGTCATCCAATGAAGCTCCCGTCGCTCCTTTGTCATTCGCTTTTTCGATGAAGTTATCTAATAAAGAGCTTCGGTTATTCGTACCCGAAATATGGATCGGTTGAATAAAAATGGCTTGACGAGAATATCCAAAACCCAATGATCCGTGCCAATCCCCTCCACTTAAATTATTACTAGAAATCACCATTCCCAGCGTAGGCATTTGGATTTGATTTTCTGATGCCTCATTGGAAGTATTTAAATAGGTCGACTTGGTTTGAACCCCAGAATAGGCTAAACTCATATTGACTTCTGAACGAGTATACAAACCTAAACCCGCTGGGTTTCCAGTAATAGAACTCAAATCAGCCCCAAGCGCCGTATTCGCGCCACCTAAAGCCTGCATACGCGCCGTACCCAAAGAATAGCTTGTGGAAAACTGTTTCGCTAAACTAGGATAAGTATAGATTTGGGCCACAGCCGTGTTCAGCGTAAATACGCTGAAAAATAAGAAAATAGCTTTTTTCATGATCGTAAATTAACGAGGACCGCGACTTGAACCACCTCCGCCACCGCCTCCGGAGCTTGAACCACCAGATGGACTACTGTAAGATGGAGAAGGAGCTGAATAATTACGCTGCGAACCTCCATCCATGGGAGCAGACCGGTACTCGTAATTTGAATTACGGCGCGGTGCCACGTATTGTTGAGAGCTAGAACCTGCATCATAGGTTTGTTGTGTATTTACGCGAGGCAGGTTATTTCCTTGTGTATTATAGGAATTGTTCCCTCCACGAGGAGAGTTCGTATAATTTCCACCTGAGTTTCGGTTTGTTGAACGATCATCACGTGGTCCAAAATTTCGCTTTTCGCGAGTATCATTAGTAATGTATTGACCACTATAACCCGTATAATTTCCTCCTGGTCCATAATAATTGTAATTCCGGTAAAAGGAATTAAATCCGAAAGGACTGTAAAAAGGACTATAATAGAATGGATCATAAAACAGACTGTTATATGGACTATAGAAGCTGTAAGGACTATAATACGAAAACCCTAATCCGATACTAAAAGTCGTATACGGATTAACAAAATAAGAATAAGAAGGACTCCAATAGGAGAATGGCGTATATCGATATCCATATCCTAAGTAAGGACTATTGAATAAACCATCTGAAAGTCCACGTTGATAGGCTGATTCGTATAAGTTAGGATTAACCACGCTACGCTGAGCTAAACCTTCCTCCTCCTCAATCACCTCCGCATCATCTTCTTGCAAATCTTGAAAATCGAGGTATTTCTTTTCTTTAGCGGCTTTAGCGGCCTGTACTTTGGCAATCTGAACAGAACGATTCGCTTCATCGTATAAATCATCTGACGCGTACGAATTATTCGTCACATTCACGCAGCTGGAAAGGATTCCAAATCCTACAAGCAATAAGTAAGCAAAGGATTGATTTTTCATGGTTTTTAGCGGATGATGTCAATTAAAAGCCTAACAAAACGTATCTTTGCAACGTTCCATTTTCTAAACGTAAAGTAAACGAAAAAACGAACATTACATGACGATTTTAACATAATTTATGAGTAAATCCCTACCAAGCCGCGCGGACAATTATTCTGAGTGGTACAACGAATTAGTGAAGAGAGCAGATTTAGCTGAAAATTCTGCAGTAAGAGGCTGTATGATCATTAAACCTTATGGCTATTCCATTTGGGAAAAAATGCAGCGCGCATTGGATGATATGTTTAAAGAAACAGGCCACACGAACGCCTATTTCCCTCTTTTTATCCCTAAATCGTTCCTTTCGAAGGAGGCTTCACACGTAGAGGGTTTTGCCAAAGAATGTGCAGTAGTAACGCATTACCGTCTAAAAAATGATCCGAATGGCGGCGGAGTGATCGTCGATCCAGACGCAAAACTAGAAGAAGAATTAATTGTGAGACCTACGTCGGAAACGGTGATTTGGTCCACTTATAAAAACTGGATTCAATCCTACCGTGATTTGCCGCTATTGATTAACCAATGGGCAAACGTGGTGCGTTGGGAAATGCGTACGCGTTTGTTCTTGCGTACGGCAGAGTTCTTGTGGCAAGAAGGCCACACGGCACATGCGACGAAGCAAGAGGCAATCGAAGAGACCGAGCAGATGTTAGAAGTGTATGCAGAATTCGCAGAGACTTTCATGGCGATGCCGGTATTGAAAGGGATTAAAACGGCGAATGAGCGTTTTGCGGGTGCGGATGAAACCTATTGTATCGAAGCGATGATGCAAGATGGAAAGGCTTTACAGGCGGGAACGTCGCACTTTTTAGGCCAAAACTTCGCCAAAGCCTTCGATGTAAAATTCGTAAACAAGGAAAATCAATTGGATTATGTGTGGGGAACCTCTTGGGGTGTTTCCACTCGTTTGATGGGTGCCTTAATTATGGCACACTCAGATGACCAAGGTTTAGTCTTGCCTCCTAAATTAGCTCCTATTCAAGTCGTGATCGTACCGATCTATAAAGGGGAAGAGCAATTAGAAAATATCAAAGCGCGCATCAATCCATTAGTGAAGGCCTTGAAGAAGCGTGGCGTATCGGTGAAGTTTGACTTCGCTGAGAACCAAAGCCCAGGCTTTAAATTCGCTGAATACGAGTTAAAGGGAGTTCCGGTACGTTTAGCGATTGGTAATCGGGATATGGAAAACGGGACGATTGAATTAGCCCGTCGTGATACACGAGAGAAGACGAGCATGCCATTTGAGGGAATTGAAGACGTGATTGTGGACACTTTGGAAGACATTCAACGCAACATTTACCAAAAAGCACTTGATTTCAGAACAGCGAATACGTTCGAGGTGAATAGCTGGGAAGAGTTTACGGCGAAAATCGAGGACGGTGGATTCCTTTCTGCGCACTGGGATGGTTCGTCTGAGACGGAAGAGAAAATCAAAGAATTAACGAAAGCGACGATTCGTTGTATCCCACTAGATGCAAAAGAAGAAGCTGGAAAATGCATCCTGACGGGAGCACCTTCCAGCCGCAGAGTAATCTTTGCTCGCGCCTACTAGGCCACGATTTTTTTCAATACTTCTAATACCCGATCGATCTCCGCTCGGGTATTATTTTTGCTAAACGAGAAACGAACGGCAGCACCCGTCGC
>JAGWUO010000316.1 GCA_028868395.1 Cytophagales bacterium
ATTCGATTTTGTGCCCTCCCGTATTATTTTTAGCTTTAAGGTTATTATATGAAGCAGCTAATTACCTTTCTTCCTTCCTTGCTTTTTGGCCTGATTACTTACGTCCGGAATAAACTCTATGACTGGGGAATTTTAGCGTCTAAATCGTTTGAAAAACCACGAATTATTGTGGTAGGGAATTTAGCCGTGGGTGGAACGGGTAAGAGTCCTTTGGTTGCCTATTTAGTGAAGAATTGGCGTACTGGGGATCGATTGGGGATTTTAAGTAGAGGATACGGACGAAAAACAAAGGGTTATTTAGAGGTGCTTTTAGATTCGACGGCAGAAGAGGTAGGAGATGAGCCTTTGGCCTATAAAACGGTATTTCCGGAGCTGCCTGTCGTCGTATGTGAAAATCGGGTGAAAGGTGTTCAGCAGATGCCGGAGGTGGATGTGCTTCTTTTGGATGATGCTTTTCAGCACCGATCGATAAAAGGTTCACTTAACTTGGTTTGTTCTACGTTTTCGAAGCCCTTTTATAACGATTCTATGTTGCCTCTGGGGCGTTTACGTGAGTCTGCTAAAGGAATTAAACGAGCAGATGCGGTGATTGTGACGCGCTGTCCGGGAATTTTAACGAAGGAGCAAAAATCGAACTTTGCCCAAGGCGTTTTGCGGAATACGAAAGAGGAGAAACCGATCTTTTATACAAGCGTAAGGTATGGGAAGCCACAAGGTCCAAGGGAATATTTACCGAGTAAATGGTCATTATTTGCTGGTATAGCAGATCCTAAGCCATTTTTTACGTATGCAGCCAGCTTAGGTCAAATTCAAGAAGAAGTGATTTATGTTGATCATCACCGGTTTACGGAGATCGAATTATTAGAGTTAGAACAACAGGCCAAAATGATGGCAGGCGATGAGGGTTTTTTAACGACTCACAAGGATTATGTTCGATTAAAGGCAGAATTAGCGCAATTGCCTAATCTAGCGAACCACTTATATTATTTACCCATGGAAATGTATTTCATTGATCAGGAAGAACAGTTTTGGGACTGGTTGGGAAAAAACTAAATTTGTAGCGTGAAGTATAGACTGATTGTTCTTCTTATTTTATGGGGTATTTCGCCTGCTTTTGCACAGACATTGCAGTCAGCAGGAGGGGATCGTAATTCTTTCCCTGATCCCATGGCACCTAAGGATCCCAATGCCCCTAAGCCCGTTTCAAATGGGAAGTCTGGGCGAGCGGCTTTGGACGACTCCACTAAAATGCTCTATGGACCTCAAACGATGTCCTATTTTAAGGAAGAAGATGTGTTGAATGGACGAGGAGCCAAAAAAACAGTGGATACGAGTTTACACTTGTTTCACCGCTATTTATTTCAAGAGAGATCGGGTTTTTTGACGGCTCATTTAGGGAATGAAGGAACCGCTGTTCGGAATATCTTTATCCATAAACCGGATCAAATAGGGACGCAATTAGGCTATAATGCCTATATGCCCTATGCTTTTGCCACGGACGAAGTAAAGTATTACCAAACAAAATCTCCCTATTCTGACATCGAATATTATTTAGGTGCGGGTGGCCAAACGCGTCTGAATTTTACGTTCGCGCGTAATGTGGATTCGCTTTGGAATATGGGTTTTGAGATTCAGAGACAGGTTTCCGATAAATTTTTGACCGATTCGAAATACAAATCAGGGAATCAAACCTTGACGGAGCAATGGGGTGTATTATTCCAGACTAATTTCAGGACGCGTAATAATCGGTATCGATTGTTATCCCATCTAAACTATTTTGATCAGGGAATCCAAGACCAAGGAGGATTGCAGTTATTGAATGGTTTAAATCCGACTACTGCTTTGAATTACACGGATAATGGAGCATTATTTTCAACTTCA
>JAGWUO010000317.1 GCA_028868395.1 Cytophagales bacterium
TTTCATGTAAGGCTCAATTCCTGGGTGAACTTGTACGACTCCATCGACTAATTCAGCCGCTTTGCGATCTGAATCTACATAAATGGGACGTAGATATTTTTCAGCAATGGCATCAGCAGAATCTAATACCATATCAAACATATCGGGAGTATAATCCGCGTATCGAGGATGCTTACAAAGGGAAGCAATATCAAAAACCTCTTTTAAAATAAAGTCTAGGTTGCGACGGTCGTATTCTCTTGCCATGGTTATAACGTTTAGGTTGTAACAAATTTGCAGAGAAAAAAACTATTATGCAAGCATACTATATTTATAATGGAGGTAAGGAATATCCAAGGTTATATTTGATGAAAGCAGCGTCTTTGCAATTCCAAAGTGGGATGTCTTTGTAGCGCACATTATTGAAGTCTACATAGAAGACTAATTTCTGATAGGCGTCCGTAGGAATTCCATTGAAACGATCCACGACTAATCGTTTCTGTGTCAAACCGCCCACCATAAAATAGCCCAAAACTTCTTGTGACGGATCCGTTAGGCAGGTTAAGTTTCCGCGCACTTGCGCCGGAACTTTGTCAAAAATCCCCCCACTCAACTTGCGTTGATCCTCTAAACGCTTCCAATAGGTGTGCGTTTCCTTGGAGACTGAATACACATCTAATTGCACTACCCAATCCGTAAAATCTTCATAAGGCAACTGACCTAAATCCAAGGTCAAATTCTTTCCGCTCAGCAGGAAATCATCCAATAAATAAGGTTGCGTATTCTGCGGTGCTTGCCAGCATTTGCAATTACAAGGAGGCACGGGCGCCGGTGGTGGCGGTGGACTAGGACAGGTCAATAAAAACTGGCGGAAGTCCTGGCGCTTCACAAAATAAAAATCTTCTGTGGCTTTGGGATCCTTGATACTTGCTGTTAGTGGGAAACGCATGTCTTCCACTTTCGTGGCATTCTTGAAGGAATAGGAAAACTCCGCGAGTTCTGGAGCTGCCGTAATGGTTTGAAAATTCGATTCGATTGTTTTACCATCGAGCAACTTAATACGCAGCTTGTATTTTTCGCCTACCACTCCCTTAAATCCAGCCGGACTTAAATAATAGCCCTTACTCTTCTCGTAGTAAGCCGTTTCTTTACCGTTACCATCCACTATTCGCACATTCGCATCTGTGATGGGCTGGCCCGAAAACTGGGTTGCATCGTAAGGGGAATATGCACTTACATAGTTTAAACGCACATTGTAGGGTCCGTCCACGTTAGAAACTTCGCCGTAAACAACGATAGCTGAACTAACATTTTGGGTTTGAAAATCCTCGATCTCCGTCTCACACGAACTCAAAAGAAACAAGGCACAACATAAAAGGATCAGGTGTCTCATTAGAATTTGAAGTTATAAGTGATAGATGGAATCGCAGCGCCCAAAACCGACAATTGGTAGGTTTTCGCTTGGTTGATTTCTCCGGTCGAGGAACGGAAATAGACGGAGTAGGCGTTTTGGCGACCTAATAAATTATAGATCGAGAAGTTCCAGCTCCCTTGCCAACGTTTGCCAGGTTTAGGATCAATTGTGATTCCCACATCTAAGCGAATGTAATCTGGTATACGTTCAGCGTTTCTCAGGGTAAACGAAGCGGTGGAATATCCGTCGAGTAATTCTTTGATTTCTTTCGAAGTTAAATACGTGTACTTTGTTCCGTTGTAGGTGTAGGAGGTTTGGTCCAAACCTGGTCGCGGGAAAATCCCCGTTGCCACGGCATAATCATACAGATCGTTGAACGAATAAATCTTGTAACGTCCATTCGGATAGGTGATAGGACGACCCGTCGTGTAGGTAAAGTTCGCATTGAATGAGATACGGTTCGTCCAGCGATTATTCAA
>JAGWUO010000023.1 GCA_028868395.1 Cytophagales bacterium
CACTTGGTCGACTCTCATTGTGCAGTCGATCAAAGGCCGTTACCGTAAATCCATAACCCGGTTTAAGGTCATCTTGTTCCAAAATTAATTCATTTGCCTTCCCTTTGTACACGATATTGCGCGGGTCTTCAAGGTATTTTTTATCCTGTTTGGGGATTCGGTAGACCACATAATAGGCTACCGGATCTTTATCATCCGATTCCTCGCCGGCTTGCCAGCTTAGTTTTTTATTGGCTAAAAACACCTGAGTAGGCGCATGCGGGGCAATACTATCGAGCCACGGCGTGGTCGGTAATAAAGCAGGATGAGCGAAATAATTCGAGCGAAGGGTGTCTCGAAAGCCTTTCATGTTTTTAGTTAGCGAAGTGGAGCTGTAAAAAATCAATCCTTCGCTTCGAGACATGCTACGGCTAATCTCCACCTGCTTTTTCATTTCCTTGTTTGACCATACATCCCCTAAATGATACGAAGCCATCCCAAAATAAACGGGCTTTCCGTAGGAATGCGCGTTCCACCACTCGGCTAATGGCTTAAACGGTGCCACGCGATGTGCGGAATCCCAATACAATTGCGGCGCGATATAATCTAACCAGCCTTGCTTCAACCAATGATCTGTATCGGCATATAAATCATCATAGGATTGCAAACCTTTCACCGTAGGCGATCCATTCACCGGATCAGCTGTTTTATGTCGCCAAATCCCAAAAGGACTAATTCCGAATTTAATTTTCGGATTGGTCTTGCGGATCGTCTCCGAGATTTCCTGAATCAGTGCGCTGGTATTGCGACGTCTCCAATCAGCCTTTGACTCCCCCGCAAGTCGGTATTTCACGTAGGTGTCTTCATCATTCAAGGTTGATTTCGGATCAGGATACGGATAGAAATAATCATCAAAGTGAATCCCGTCCACGTCGTAATTCAAAATTATATTTCGAACCAATCCGGCGATATAATGGCGCGCCGCCGGAATCCCAAAATCAAACAATAATTGCCCATTGTAGGTCAGCAACCATTCCGGATGCTTTCTGGCCACGTGCTCTGAACTCAATAATGACCGCGATGACATGGAAGCGCGATTCAGGTTCAGCCAGGCGTGAAATTCCATTCCCCTCGCATGAGTCTGATCGATCATGAACTCCAAAGGGTCGTAATAGGGGCTTGGCGCCTGCCCTTGTTTCCCAGAGAGGTAAGTCGTCCAAGGTTCAGCACTTTTCGCGTAGAGCGCATCAGAAGCTGTTCTTATTTGCACAAAAAGTGCGTTGATTCCCGTTTTCTGATGGGAATTTAAGAGATCGATAAATTCGGTTTTTTGCTTAGCGCCGTCGTAATTGCGTGGGCTGGGCCAGTCGATGTTTTGGACGGTTGCCACCCAAACTCCCCTTAACTCGCGTTTAGGCCCCTGAGCTTGCAGGCCGCTGAAAAGAAGACTAAAAAATAGGAGGAAAATTAGGCGCATCATTCGGGATGCAATTTACCTAAAAATGGGCAATTAGGCTTTGTCGATTGAAAATAAATAGCCTACACCCTTCAATGTTTTGATGTAATATTCCGGGATTTTCTCGCGCAATTTACGGATATGCACATCCACGGTGCGTTCCACCACGAAAACATCGGATCCCCAAACCTTTTCTAACAATTCATCGCGATTGAAAACCTTATTGGGGTTTTTCGCTAGGAAGGAAAGTAATTCGAATTCCTTTTTGGGTAAAATCAACGCACGGCCCTGGAATGTAGCGGCATATTGCACGCGATCGATCACTAAATCGCCTATGGTAATCACATCATTTTTCGATTCAGGAACGATTGTTTCTCGAGTTAATAAAGCATTAATTCGGCTGATTAAGGCGCGTAGTTTGATGGGTTTTACAACGTAATCTGTGGCACCACTCTCGAAAGCAGCGATCTCCGTATATTCTTCGCCTCGTGCCGTTAGGAACAGGATGAGGGTATTTTTGAATTCGGGATTAGATTTAATTTGGCGGGCTGCCTCGATTCCATCCATTTCTGGCATCATCACATCCATGATAATCAAATGGGGTTGGAAGGATTTAGCGGCAGCGATAGCTTCTTTTCCATTCGTAGCTTTTGCTAAAAGAAAGTTTTCTTTTAGTAAATTGTATTCCAATAACTCCAAAATGTCTGCATCATCATCTACGAGTAGAATTTTGTATGCGGGTGAAGCTGTTGCCATAGTTTTGAACGGATTACGACACAAATATAGAAAGTTGTATGTTATGGAATTGTTAATTTATTAGATATGTCAAACAACACCGCTTACTCGTCCCGTTTATCGAGCGCCCTCTTGTCGATGGCCTTAATCATAGCTGCAGCTTATGTATTACAGGATTTATTAATTCTGCTTTCTTTTGCGTTAGTGCTGTCGTTATTGCTTTTGCCTGCGAGTAAATATATGGAGGCCAAAGGTTTCCCGCGTGCTCTAGCCATCTTCATCGCCATTCTATTGACTTTCGCCTTAATCTCATCCTTGCTTTTTGTGGCCGGAATGCAAATTATGGAATTCTCTTCTGAGCTTCCCCTCTTTGCGAAAAAAGCAGAAAAGTGGATTTCTAGTTTACAATCCTTTATTTCTGCGAATTTCAATATCTCACGCCGGAAGCAAATGTTAGAATTGAGTAATGAGTTAATGGCCTTATTAAAGAATTCTGGGGTCATTATTAGCACAACATTTTCGACCGCCTTGCACGCCATTACAGCCTTAATTTTAGTCCCTGTATTTACCTTCTTCTTCTTATTCTACCGTGATTTCTTTGAAAGCTTTTTGCAAAAGGTCTTCCCCAAAACGGAGGGGCAGGTTTTGACGCAAGTAATGGAAAAAACAGGCTCTGTGGTCCAAGGATATTTAGTGGGTTTACTCGTGGTGATGCTGATTGTGGGGGTGTTGAACTCGGTTGGATTTTGGTGGATAGGAGTAGAATATCCGGTGTTTTTCGGGTTTTTAACCGGGATACTTTTATTGATTCCTTACATCGGTATTTGGATGGGGGCTTTATTGCCCATTTTATTGAGCTTGGTGACTTTGAGCCCATCGCACGCATTAGCCGTAGTGGCTTGGGTAGCAGCGGCTCAGTTTATCGAGGCAAATTTCATTACGCCACTCGTGGTGGGATCTAAGGTAAGTATGAACCCGATGGTTGCGATGCTCGCATTGTTATGCGGTGAATTGCTTTGGGGAATTCCTGGTTTGATTTTAGCGCTACCTTTAACTGCTGTGATGAAGGTGATATTTGATTCGATTCCTACTTTAGAACCCTATGGATTCTTGTTAGGAGAAGCACCAGCTCGAACCACTAAAGCTACTAAAGAGACAAAAGCTCCTTAAAGCGGATGGATTGACGACGAGAAATTTCGATTTTCTCTGCTTTTTCTCCCTTCAAAGTCACCTGTAAGCCGCCGGAAAACCAAGGTTCGATCTTCTCAATGAAGTTCAGGTTGACGATGTGTTTGCGGTTGCAACGGAAGAATAATTTCGGATCTAAGCGTTCCTCTAAGGAATTGAGGGATTTTAAGACGAGGGGTTTTTGGTCGTCAAAAAACAAACGCACATAATTTCCCATCGATTCACACAAGCGGACGCGATCCAAGCGCACAAACCAACATTTCTCCCCGTCTTTAACGAAAATCTGGTCATTCCCGCCTAATACGTGATTCGCTGTAACTGTTTTTTCTGCGGAGGCTGGACGCTTAAATCGGGATTCTAATTTCTGAATACTCTCACTTAAACGGGCTAGTTCGATAGGCTTTAAAACATAGTCTAAAGCGTTCACCTCGAATGCTTTCAGCGCATATTCGTCAAATGCTGTTGTGAAGATAATTTCCGGCAGAAAACCATCCCATTCCTCTAGCCACTCAAAGCCTGTCTTACCCGGCATTTGGATGTCTAAAAAGGCCACATCCGGTTGTAATTCTTCGATGAGTTGACTTGCCTCCTCTGTGTTCGCCGCTTCACCGATCACTTCGATGGAGGGAAAATTTTCCAATAAACGTTTCAGTTCATTTCTGGCAAGGCGTTCGTCGTCAACAATGATGGCTCTCATAGGGGATTTAGGCTATTGTTTCAGCAAGGTAAGGAATCGTGACGGAAGCAAGTATGCGATTTTTGTCCAAAGGCTTAATGTCAATATGAGCGGTCTCCCCAAACAATAAAGTGAGGCGATTTTGTGAATTGATCAGGCCTATACCATTGGATTCCCCACGGTTTTTTAAATGTCCTGGATTGATGACCTGTAAGTGGATTTGATCACCGATGCTCTCTCCTTTGATTTCAATCAAGCCTTCTTTCGAAGAATGCGCAATACCATGCTTGATGGCATTCTCCACTAAGGTCTGTAACAACATGGGAGGAATTTGGGCTTGATGTAGTTCTTTCGCTACGTCCACTTTCCAAGTCAAGCGCTCTTCATAGCGGATCTTTTCCAAATTTAGGTAGTCGATAATCGTATCTAATTCTTCCGCAATAGAGATTGTTTTTTTGCGCTCGGTTAACAGGGAACTTCGGAGCAGCTTGGAGAGCTGGTTTATTCCTTTTTTGGCCTTAGCTGGATCCTCAGTGATTAAAGCCCGAATGCTATTGAGGGCATTGAAAACGAAATGGGGGTTCATCTGAGCGCGCAATACCTTGCCCTCAGTCTCCTGAATAGCCCGTTCGAGTTGATTGTTTTCCCGCTCCATCACGAGCTGCTTTTTCGAATATTGGAAGAAGAAATAGATCAACATCCAAATTGCCAGCGGCTTCATAAAGTTGAAGAGGTATTGGGTGATGATGAAGGGACTCATTTGGACTTCAAAATTCTCCCCTAACAAGTATTGGTCGATAGGTAGATTCAACGCGACCAGGCAGCTGGCCATCACACACAGGGCGATGAAGTGGTTGCGCAACATCGAAAAAAGAGGCAAATCTTGCCAAGCAAAATGTTTCGCCACTCGTTTGTATTGGTGAGTCAGCAAAATGGCTAAACAAATGTTCGCTATAGACGCGTAGAGCCAAGCCCAATGCCAGCCATATTGATTCGTGTACAATACCGCCTCATTGAGAATCCAGGCGAACCATCCGCCGCCTTGAAACACCCAATACATGCGTTCTCGTAACATATTACATGGATTCTGGCAAGCCAGCTAAATGAATAACACAATTGCCTTTAATCAGCCTGAATTCTTGTGCCGTATAATCGTATTGTAGGTGATAAAGGCACAGGTTTTGGTGTGCGTAATTATCCATATGGTGAAGCGGGGCATTGAACAAATGCGTTAATAAAACCCGCATCGCACGACCGTGCATCGCGATTAAAATAGCCTTTTCTTCGGGTCTCGAAAGAAGCAGATCGACCACCGGTTTTTGGCGTTCTAATACTTCCATAGGGCTTTCGCCTTCCTCAGACTGTACGTGTACGTTGCCCTCTCGCCACGTTTTGGTCAGGTTTTTATAGTATAAATCGTCCTCCGTATTAGGTGATTTTCCTTCTTTATTTCCCCACGAAATCTCGTTTAAACCTTCATGTTGTTCCCATGGAAGTCCTTTATCGATGAATCCTTTTACGGATTGATGGGTTCTTTTCAATGCGGAAGTGTAGATTTTGTCGATGGGAAGATCTTGGTAATGCGCAAAAAATGCCTCTGCCTGTTTTTGGCCTAATTCATTTAAATCGGCATCAATCCCACTGCCTTGCACGACCCCCTTGCGATTGTATTCCGTTTCGCCGTGGCGAATCAGGTAAATATCTTTCACTAAATCAGGCCGAGCTTGCATATTAATCGTATTTTATTCCGAATTTTAGCCAAAATTACGAAATATATGTTTAATACTTCCATCTCCATAGACACATTGAATTCGATGTCGAAGGGAACTATGATCGAACATTTGGGTATTGAGTTTACGGAAATTCAACCTGGATTTATTAAGGCCAAAATGCCGGTCGATCACCGAACAAAACAGCCTTTAGGTTTGTTACATGGAGGAGCTTCGGTGGTTTTAGCGGAGACGCTTGGAAGTGTAGCGGTCGTTTTAGCCGTTAAGGATCCTAAGACAGAAACGGGAGTGGGCGTGGAGATCAATGCGAACCATTTAAAGTCTGCTAGAGGGGGTTATGTTATAGGGACTTGTATTCCATTGCGCATTGGTCGAAAGATTCATGTGTATGAAATTAAGATCCACGACGAGGAAGAAAATTTGATTTGTGCCAGCCGTTTAACGGTAGCGATTATACCATTATAATGAAACAAGGGTTAGCTTGGGAAGAGGGGATTGCAAAAGGAGCAGCAGTAGCGGCTTGGCGCTTGCCACATGGTGAGGAGGCCTATCTTTTGCAGGATTTTTCTGGGGGATCTATACTGAACGAAGGATGGAATCTGGCTGATTTAGCTGCCGGTTTCTTAGCTGCACCATTTATCGGATTACCCTATTTTCTACAAGCTGATACAGTTACCACTTTCAAGCTTCAACCAGCTGAAAGTTCTAAACCATTTGTAGCACCCGTTGAAAATCTAGCTAAGAAAACCGAATTTATGAGCTGGGTTTCAGAGGCTATTGCTGCTATCAAGCAAGGACCACTCCAAAAAGTAGTTTTGTCTAGAACAGATGAGCAAGATCTGCCCGCCGATTTTAATGTGATGGCAGCGCTCGAAGAATTAGGCGCCGCTTACCCTAATGCCTTTGTGTGTGCTTTGTCCATTCCAGCTTTAGGCGGAGTTTGGATGTGTGCGACCCCAGAAATTTTAGTCGAACAAAATGCAGCTGGAGTTTTCCGCACGATTTCTTTAGCGGGTACACAATCAGGGGTAGATGCAGATGGGTTTACCATTTCACCTTCGCAGGCTCGCTGGTCCCAAAAAGAGATCGAAGAACAGGCCTTCGTCAGTCGCTACATTATTGATTGTTTCAAGAAGATTCGACTCAGAGAATATACAGAAATAGGTCCTAAAACCATTTCAACTGGAAATTTATTGCACTTGAAAACGGAGTATATTGTCGATACCAAAGCAATGGATTTTCCGCAATTACCAGGTTTAATGTTAGGTTTATTGCACCCCACTTCTGCGGTTTGTGGAACACCCAAGCAGGAGGCTATTGATTTTATCTCCAAGACAGAAAGTCACGATCGTGCGATGTATTCGGGTTATTTAGGACCAGTGAACTTCGGGAATGCCACCCATTTATTTGTGAATTTGCGCTCGGTAGAAATTAGAGGGAATAGGGCCGTATTTTATGCCGGTTGTGGTATTACGGAAGATTCAGTTCCAGAAAAAGAATGGCATGAAACTCAAATGAAATGCCAAACCTTACAGCGCGTTTTAATGCAATAATTCAGATGTTGGAGCCGGAGCAATTTTTCCGGTAATCATTACTTTGACCGTATCAATACGAGCATCCGTTGTCGTTAAAATTTGAAACTGGAAAGGCGCTAAGGTAATCATCTCATTTTCCTGCGGAATATCTTCATACAGGCTGATTAACATTCCTCCTAGTGTCTCATAATCGCCCTCAGGTAAATTCCACTCGTATTTTTCATTCAAATAATCAATCTCATGACGTCCAGAAAGCACGAAGGTAGTCTCATCGATTTGCTTCTCAATCCAGTCCTCGGAATCATCGTATTCATCTTGAATCTCCCCAAAAATCTGTTCCATCACATCCTCCATACTCACTAAGCCACTCGTCGAACCGAATTCATCTACCACTAAGGCAAGTGATTTTCTTTCTTTTGAGAACTTGATCATTAAGTCATTCGCGGGCATCGCTTCTGGAACAATCGGAATGCTAGTTAGGATGGATTGCAAGTCTTTAGGCTTTTTGAATAGGGCCAAAGAATGGCAGTAGCCGACTACTTCCTCTAAGGTCTCTTTATAAACCAATACTTTCGAGTGTCCACTTTCTAAAAACACTTCTTTCAGTTTCTCTATCCCATCCTCGATATCAATTGCCGTAATCTCCGTTCTAGGGATCATACAATCACGTACCTTCACTTGCTTAAACTCAAGCGCATTGTGGAAGATTTTGTGGTCCACTTCGGCTTCTTGTTCGGTGGAGATCTTGCGGTTTAGGTTTTGGAGGTAATGGTTTAAATCCGTTAACCCGAAGGCCGGCTTCTCCTCTGAATAACTTAATCGAAGGACTTTAGTAATAAACCATTTAGAAAGACCCACCGTTACCCAAACTAAAGGGAACATCAAGGTATAAATCACCCAGATTGGAATGGCTAAAAATTCTAAAATGGCATCAGGGTTGATTAAGAAGACGCTTTTAGGCGTAAACTCTGATGTCATCAAGATAAGAACAGTCGCCACGATTGTGGCGATTAATCGGGCCAAAATCTCATTGATAGACAAGAAATGTAACACGACGTGGTGCAGAAATTCTTCCATAAAAATACCGTAGGCCACTAGGGATAAGGTATTTCCAATAAGCATCGTGCCGATGAAACGGGAGGGATGCTGGTTAAAGTTTGCGATGATTTTAGCACTTAAAATGTCCTGCTTTGCCTTGAGCTCAAAGTACAATTTGTTCGAGGAAACAAAGGCCATTTCGACACCAGAAAAGAAGGCAGAAAAAACCATCGAGGCAATGATGCCAATGATTTGGGTATTGTCCAAACTGATGTTACTTGGTTCCATCTTTTTCTTTTTTGATCCGTTCGTTCTTCGCGAATTGGTAATAGAATAAACAGCCCACCCCATACATTAACCAACCGTAATGGTAGAAAATCTCTCCCCAAAACTGTCCCTTCACCTCCGCAGGTGTAGGGCTATTCAAATCGATGATCCAAATGAGGATGAAACCGATCGCTGCAGCTAAACTTAAGATCTCTTTCTTTCCCATATTATGCCACGGTTGCGGGTTTTAAACGGCGATAGGTCGCAATAAATAAACCGATGAAAATAAGAATTGAACCAATCCAAACTAAATTGATATAGGGCTTTTCTAGCGCTTTAACCACAATTAATTCCTGTTGAGTTGTATTCCACGCAAAGCCAAACTCCTGGGCTTGCGGGTTAATGCCCGTAAATTTAATTTTAATTCCGGTTTCCTCACTCTCAAAAGCTGGCATCGCCACCATTCCACCCTTAATTACGAAGATAGGACTTAGGGTAAATTGCTGTGAATTTTTGCCAAGTACTTGGAAGTTTGCTTGAACCGCCGCGTCATTCGCGCCCAATTCTACCCCATCCACATTCGTTACTCGCGTTACATCTTTCAAAATAGCCACGAAGTCATTGATGAAGAGCGTGTCGCCGGTAGTGACGGTTTGGGCTTCAGTCTGAGACCATTGTTTTTCGGAGCCTGCTTCTGCGGCTAAGCGCGGGTCTAAGGAAACATAGGTGTAAATATCGTGGTTCCACGCATGTTTCACATCTGGCGAAATCGCCGTTCCCATTTTAGGGTTTACTTGCCATCTCGGGAAAAGCGAAACCGCTTTTCCTTCCTCGTTCTTGAATTCTAATTCGTAATACGTGTTTTCCGGTTCTACCGTAACGGTGTCGCCTTTGCTGGCTATTTTCTCGCCATCTCGTACGATGTCTTTCAAAGCCACCGCGTGGAAGTCCCCTTCAATAATTTCGAAATCATTTTTATTGAAATAACCTTTGTGTCCACGCACCTCGATGCGGCGTCCTTTGTAGGTCACTAAGTAATCCTGCATTTGGG
>JAGWUO010000318.1 GCA_028868395.1 Cytophagales bacterium
TTTTAGGGCGATGTTTTTATGGATCCCTTTTTGGAACAGAAAAATCTTAGATAAATTACTGAACACATGAAAGACCGCCGTGATGCCTAAGACTAGTTTAAAGTCGATAAAGATGGAGGCTAAGGGCACAAATAAGATAGAGGAGCCAAACCCACTGATGGTTCCAATAATCTCCGCTAACAAGGCTAATAAAAAGAAGAGATAGAAGCCTTGGTTCATTTTGTTATTCCTTGATTAGAAACTTGTTTTGAAAAAACAAGATAGCCATTACCCCACAAAATATGGCGGCATCCGCAAAATTAAAGATGGGTGTAGAATAATAAGTTCCTCCCCAAAGTGGAATCCAAGAAGGTAATGTTCCCTCATAAAAGTCAGCAAAGAACATATCAATCACTTGGCCATGGAACCAGCTCATCGGTGCACCGGCTGGCGCATTATTGAACCAAACGCCATAAAATACGGAGTCAATCAAATTTCCGATGGCTCCACCTAAAATTAAAGCAACAGAAATCAATAAGCCCTTAGGACTGTTTTTAACTGTCAAGGAATGCAGGTAATACCCAATTCCGAACATAGCCACAATGCGGAAACTAGTCAGCATTAGCTTACCCCAAATAGAGCCTATCTGAATCCCAAAAGCCATACCTGGATTTAAGGTATAATGTAATTTGAAGAAATCTCCAATGAGTGCTATTTGGCCAAAATATCCAGGCTCCATCCAGGTATGAACGGCTATTTTAATCCCCTGATCGAGGGCAATAATCAAGATACTTAACAAGAAATAGCGGTAGTTTTTCATGCGTTGTTTCGGCGGTTTACTTCTTTTTGTAATAGGGCAAATTCGCGGGAAGTTTGGCCCGCAATGGAACTATTCTCTTCTGCACGTCTAAATAAATAAGGCATTACAGCATCCACAGGTCCGTAAGGTACGTATTTAGCTACGTTATATCCTGCTGCAGCTAA
This sequence comes from Cytophagales bacterium, assembly GCA_028868395.1. The sequence goes on from JAGWUO010000318.1 coordinate 964, forward strand.
ATTGTAGGAGATATTATCCGACATGCCTAATAATTGGGCAAAATAGATATGAGGGTGATTCGCTGGGATTTGTAAGGCATTCATGGCATCACACAAACGCAAACAGCTCGCCTCATTGTGAGTTCCCATGCAGAAATGTACGCGCTCCACGTGTTTTAAGCATAATTCTACACCTAAATCATAATCGCGATCCGTATCTTCTTTACACACATGAAGAGGTTCTGAATACTCATCTTCGTGCGCTTTTTGGCGTTCTTTTTCTAGATAGGCACCGCGCACTAATTTCACTCCCAAATAATATTTCTTTTCTGCTGCTGTCGCAATGGCCTCCGTTAAATTCGCAAGCATATCATGACGGTACATCTGGTAGGTATTGTAGATGATGGCTGTTTTGTGATTGTATTTCGCCATCATTTCATAGGTCAAATTGTCGATCGTTGTTTGAATCCAACTTTCCTCTGCATCTATGAATAAGCGTACATGTAACTCATGAGCTAACGCACAGATTTCATTCAAAATTTCTTTGCTGTGATCGAATAATTCTTGCTCCTCTTCTGTGAATTCAGCTTCGGTTTGTGCTTTTTCCAAAAGCTCTGATTGGAAGATTCCTGTCACTTTGAAAACGGCGAAAGGGATGGCCGGATTTTGAGCAGATTTACGGATCGTTTTTAGGATTTCTTCCTTCGTTTTTTGGAAGGATTTTTCGCTTTCTTCCCCTTCTACCGAGTAATCTAAAATAGTTCCAATTTTCGCTTTTTCTAACTCTTGAATCGTTGATTCACAGCCATCTATGGTTTCTCCACCACAAAATTGGGCGAAAATCGTGCTTTTTATGACTTTTTTAATCGGAAAATGTAAGAAAAGGAATAATTTGATGAAAAA
>JAGWUO010000024.1 GCA_028868395.1 Cytophagales bacterium
CAGGAAAGCCCCATTTGGGTAATATTTTAGGTGCAATTATGCCAGCGGTTGAACTTTCGAAGCAACCTGGTAATGAATCCTTTTTATTTATTGCTGATTTACACACGCTTACTTCCCTGAAGGATGGCGAGAGTATCCGAAGTAATACGTTGTCCATTGCAGCTGCGTGGCTAGCTTTTGGCTTTGATACAGAGAAAAATTACTTCTACCGCCAGTCAAAATTAGCCGCTTACCACACCGAATTAATGTGGTATTTGAACTGCTTCACGCCATTCCCTATGTTGGCGAATGCGCACAGCTTTAAAGATAAATCAGATAAATTATCGGATGTGAATGCCGGTTTGTTTACTTATCCCGTATTACAAGCGGCTGATATCGTTTTATATGATGCGCAAATTATTCCAGTAGGTAAGGACCAAAGACAGCACATCGAGATGACCCGCGATATCGCAAATTCCGTGAATAAGCGCTATAACAAGGATATTTTCGTGTTACCAGAGGCGCGTATCAACGAGGATGTGATGACTATTCCAGGTTTAGATGGAGCTAAAATGAGCAAGTCTCTAAACAATTACATTGATATCTTCCTTCCTGAAAAGGATTTATTGAAGCAGATTAAGAAAATTGTAACAGACACGACTCCTTTAGAAGAGCCTAAAAATCCAGATAACGACATTACGTTCAAACTCTACCAATTAATGGCTTCACCCGCTCAAGTGGCAGAAATGCGTGCTAATTATGTAGCAGGAGGTTACGGATACGGGCACGCGAAACAAGCCTTGCACGAATTGATGTTAGGTTATTTCAAAGAGGCTAGAGAGAAATTCGACTATTTCATTGCGCATCCAGAGATTATTGAGGAGAAATTAGCCATTGGCGAAAAGAAAGTGCAACCGATCGCTGAAGCCACTATCGCTCGAATTCGCGCTGAATTTAAATTCTAAACTATGTTTCCATCCTGGGATGCAGACTTATTTCGGTTGATTAATCAGGCACACCAGCCTTGGTTAGATGGACCCATGGAAATCATTTCAGGCAAATTGACGTGGATGCCTTTGTATCTGTTGTTGATCTATTTCTTATACCAGCGTTTTAAATTAGCCTGCTGGAAACCTGTACTCTATTTATTAGCTAGCGTCGCAGTAGCCGATCAATTCAGCTCCAGTCTTTTGAAACCTCTTTTCAAACGCCTAAGACCTTGTCATGTTGACGAATTTCAATCATGGATTCATTTACCGGCAGGCTGTGGCGGGCAATTTGGCTTTTGTTCTTCTCATGCAGCGAATTCCTTCGCGATTGCTGTTGGCTTTTATTTGTTGACTAAGAATAAGTCAGCCGGATTTGCCCTTGTTTTGTGGGCATCCATCATTTCTTATAGCAGAATCTATTTAGGCGCACATTACCCTTTAGATGTAATCGTAGGAGCTTTGGTAGGCGGAATAGGGGCGTGGGGGCTTTTTAAAGCCTATGAAAGGTTAATCAAAAAGTCATAAGTATCGATTCCATCAGCGAAATCATCGAGGGCTGGGTGTTGACTTTGGCCAAAACCGATCTCTAAACCTACTTTACACTGAATTTTCTCCTCGCGCTCCTGTATCCAGGCAAGCAAAGAAGCTTCATCAGCATACCGATGTACATATAGAACGCCCACCGGTGAAACTAAATCATCATTCTCTGTTACTAATAGATTACCTAAATCAAAATGCGGAATCTGATTTAACAAGAACAAAGTCCGGTGGTATTGAAAGTTATTGGAGTACTTGGAATGATCTAAAACCCACGTCTCCTTTGTTAATTCATCAAATAATGGAGTCAAATCATAAGTGGCCGGAACCGCAATCGTCGAAACGTTCCTACAACCTAATCCATAATAGGTGAAGATATCCTGCGCCAAACCTTTAAAGTCTTCCTGCGTCTCATTCCCCTTTAATACAGCTAAAGAACTGCGATTCTTCCTAATAATATGCGGTATTGTCGAGAAATAATGAGCAAAGTACCCTCCAGAGAAATCACTTCCGGTAGCAATGACCGCATCCATTCCTTGCAAACGCTCAATAATGCTGACAGGAACCGCTGCATCAAATGACTGCATCGCTAACACATAGAGTTGCATCAAAGCCTTATCTTGTGAACTCAATTTCAAAGAGGCTTGATGTCCCGAAGCTAATACCATTAAAACGTCGTGCAATCCTACCGCTGGTAAATTACCCGCTAATACAATACCTACCTTCTTAGGCTTAGCTGCTTGAACAGGGTGATTTGCGTAAAATTCTTCCCAAGCTTCTACCGAAAAAAACTGATCTTCAATCGCCTGCATTGCATGACGAACAAGAGTCTCAGAAAACCAAGGATTCTCATTTACAGATCTATCTATAAATAGTTCTATTTTTTCTCGATTGGATTCATTAGAAAAAAATGCTTTTAAGAAAGAAATAAGCTGTAAAAAGGAAGCCTTTGGCATAATTATATAAATTTCACCCTACAAAGGTCGAAATTTTTTCCGTTAGTCCATATAAATTATATACTATTCAAATTTATGTTCGTAAATTGCGGAATCAAACAAAAATAGGGTATGGCAATTATCATAACAGACGAATGCATTAACTGTGGGGCTTGTGAACCAGAATGCCCAAACACAGCTATTTATGAAGGTGGCGTAGAATGGACTTGGGCCGGCGGTACTGCTTTAACTGAAATTGAATTAGAGGATGGTTCATCAATGGATGCGAAAACACCCGTAGAACCTGTTTCAGAAGAATTCTATTATATCGTTCCAGATAAGTGTACAGAATGTACTGGCTTCCACGAGGAACCACAATGTGCTGCGGTTTGTCCAGTTGATTGCTGCGTACCAGATCCAGATCACGTAGAAGACAACGAAACTTTATTAGCTAAGAAGGCGTGGTTGCATGCGGAATAATTAAAAGCTTCGCTTTTAATTTAGAGTATAGAGCATAGAGCATAAAGTATAAGTAAGGATGGGGCTTCGGCCCCATTTTTCATGTCCATACTTTTCTGAAGGCCATCGCCGCAGGCGATTCCAACTTTATTCTTTGTGCTTTGTGCTTTATTCTTTAAAAAAGACAATCAAGTTTTTAAAATCCCCCACAAACAACATTTATATTTTTCCAAGAACTAAATTTTCAAGTTTTATTTTACGCTAATTTTTTATCCATTTTTGTAAAATCACTAAAAATAGGTTTAGTTTTTAACCTCTTTTTGATATTTTTTTGCAAAAAGTTAAAAAATAGGTTAAAATTTTGTTGAAAATATTTGGAAAGTACAATTTAAGGCTTCATCTTTGAATCGTAATCAAGCATTATTTACTCTTAAACAATAGCCCACATGAAAAAAACAATCCTAACAGCCATTTTTGCCGCAACAGCATTTTGTGGATTTTCCCAAGAAAAAGAAGCGGAAGCTCCAAAGTTTTCTTTCTCAGGTTACATTGATTCATACTATATGTTGAATTTCAACAACCCGACAAACAGAAGTAACTTGGGCGCCTCTGGATACGAAAGAGCATTCGACCAGAAATCAAATCAATTTTCGTTAGGACTTGTTCAGACGAAATTTGGATACGCTACTAAATCTGCTGACGTAGTAGTTGATTTAACATTCGGACCTAATGCTGACCTTGGACAATACGGAAACGTGATCGGACCTTTGGGAGCTGGAAAAGCGACAACAGCTTTGGCTATCAAACAAGCCTACTTCAATTGGAAGGCGAGCGACAAATTAACGTTAACTGTCGGTCAATTTGGCACACACATCGGATACGAAGTAATCGACGCGCCAATTAACTACAACTATTCACTTTCTAACCTCTTCAATAATGGACCGTTCTATCATATTGGTGCTAAAGCGAATTACGCATTCTCTGACAAATTTTCTGCCATGGTTGGATTGGTCAACAATGTGGATAATTTAAATGACAACAATGCCTCGAAAGGATTTATCTACCAAGTATTCACGTCACCTGCAGCCGGATGGAATGTATATGTGAATGGAATCACATCAAACGAATCTGCACCACTTCCTTCAGGGAAAGACGATTCAGGTAGCTACAACTTATTAGATTTAACTACGTCTTACCAAATCACACCTAAGTACCTTTTGGGTTTAAATGCAGCTTACGGCTCACAAACAGGGGATTACCAAGGTGGCGGAAATGTAGGAAATAGCAAAACATGGGGTGGAGTTGCACTTTACTCTAACTATGCATTCACTGATAAATTTAGCTTAGGCGGTCGTTACGAAGTATTTGACAATACATCAGGTGCTCGTGCATTGCGCGCTGCAGATGGATCAGGCACAAACGTTGGTTCATTTACTTTAACAGCTACATTCACTGCGGCAGAAGGTCACTTATTAATCAAACCAGAATTACGTACTGATTCATACAAAACAGCTCAATTCGTAGATGGTAATGGTAAAGACCAAAAATCACAAACTACTTTAGGTATGCACTTCATCTATAAGTTTTAATTATATCCACCCTTAACATTTAAAAACATGACGACACAAAAACCAACCTGGATCCCGTTATTAGTTTTATTAGCGGTAGCCATCCTTGCATTGTTCACAACTTCTGTACCTGGTGCTATGCCTACAGAAGGATTAGACACAGGCGATACTGCCTGGATGATTGTAGCCTCTGGCTTAGTATTATTAATGACACCTGGATTAGCCTATTTCTATGGTGGAATGGTAAATCACAAAAACGTGATCTCAACGATGTTACAATCGTTCATCGCGATGGGTGTTATCTCCGTAATTTGGGTAGTTTTCGGATTCTCTTTAGCTTTCGGCGACTCTCTAGGTGGTTGGATTGGTGACCCAAGAACATTCTTCATGTTCAACGGTGTATTTGATCACAAATTATCTTTAGGATCAGCGGATCAATTGAAATTCACTATTCCTTTCGCTTTATTCGCATTTTTCCAAATGAAGTTTGCCGTTATCACACCAGCGTTAATCTCTGGTGCGTTAGCTGAACGTATTAATTTCCGCGCTTTTGTTCTATTTATGGTTCTTTTCTGTGTGGTGGTTTATGCTCCATTAGCTCACTGGACGTGGCACCCAGACGGTTTCTTATTTAACTTAGGTGTATTGGATTTTGCTGGTGGAACGGTTGTTCACATGTCTGCAGGTTGGGCTGCTTTAGCAGGTGCTCTTTACTTACGTCGTCGTAAGTCTCACATCGAGTCTAACATCTTGCCTCCAGCTAATATTCCTTACGTTTTATTAGGAACTGGTTTATTATGGTTCGGATGGTTTGGTTTCAACGCAGGTTCTGCCGTTGGAGCAAACGGATTAGCCGTAACAGCTTTCGCAACTACTCACGTAGCGGCGGCAGCAGCAGGTTTATCTTGGATCTTATTTGATGTAACTCGTGGCAAGAAAGTTTCTGCCCTAGGTTTCTGTATCGGTGCGGTGGTAGGTTTAGTAGCGATTACACCAGCGTCTGGTTTCGTAACAGTTCCTGTAGCGATCTTCATCGGTGTGGTAGCTGCGATTGTTTCTAACATTGCTGCACACTGGAGAGCATCTTCTAACTTAGATGATACATTAGACGTATTCCCTTGCCATGGTTTAGGTGGTATGGTAGGTATGTTGATGACTGGCATCTTCGCTACATCAGCCGTTAACGCAGCTGTAGCTGAACAAGGTTTATTCTACGGAGAGACTAGCTTATTCTTAAAGCACTTATTAGCCTTAGCAATCGTATCTGCCTTTGCTTTCGGTTTATCTTATATCCTTTTGATCATCACGGACAAAATTATTCCGTTACGTGTGAACGAGGAAGAAGAAAGATTAGGTTTGGATATCTCACAACACGATGAGTCGTTAGCTGAGTAATTCAACATCAGCAAAGCCGCAAGTAATGGTTCTTGTGGTTTTGTTTCAATCAAAAAGTCGGAGGCTATTAGCTTTCGACTTTTTTGTTTTGTAACTAATTAAAGCATAAAGCACAAAGAATAAAGCATAGAGATGGAATCGGCGAAGCCGATAAACTCATTAAAAACGCAAAAAGCGGCATCGCCGCTTTTTATCAACCTTTATTCTTTGTGCTTTATGCTTTATGCTCTACTACCACCCCCAACATCTCACCCGACTCATTCAAAGACTTGTAACGAACTTGTTGAACGGTATTAATTTGCAAAGGATCAAAAGGTACAACTACTCGAACATAGTTTTCAGAAAAACCTTCCATTGTCCCTGGTGTGGCAGATTCCTCGAACAAAACCTGACCTTTTAAACCGGCTTGAGACTCATAAAAAGCATGACGTTTTTTATCGGATAAAATATGCAACATCTTCGAACGCTCCGCTTTTTGCATACCATCTACTTTGGGTTTGATATCCACCGCATAGGTATTAGGACGCTCAGAATAAGGAAAAACATGTAAATAGGAAATATCCAAACCGTTTAAAAATTCATAGGTCTCTAAAAATAATTCGGGCGTTTCTCCTGGATGACCTACAATTACATCGACTCCAATGCATGCATTCGGCATTATCTCTTTAATAGACGTTACGCGATCCACATATAATTCTCGCTGATAGCGTCGCTTCATCAAACGCAAAACAGCATTCGACCCAGATTGCAAGGGTATATGGAAATGAGGAACAAACTTAGTGGATGAACCTAAAAAGGCAATCATCTCTGATGTCAACAAATTAGGCTCGATGGATGATATACGGAAACGCTGAATAGAAGACTTCTCTTCTATCGCTTGAACTAGTTGAAAAAAGGTTTCAACTCGCTTTCCGTTTTGAATACCAAAATCACCAATATTCACTCCTGTTAGGACAATTTCCTTAACACCTTTGGCAGCAATCTCTTCAATTAAACCCAACACTTTTTCAATCGTATCCGAACGCGATTGGCCACGTGCTAAAGGAATCGTGCAATAGGAACAAGGATAATCGCAACCATCTTGCACCTTCAAAAAGGTACGCGTACGATCATTCACAGAATAGGACGCATGGTAATCAAGGTCGTAACGGATCTCAGAGGCAATTAACTTGGGTAAATTAGCAGATTCGCGATTCAAATAGGGGGGAAGCAAGGTAGGCAATTGAAACTTCTCATTCGCACCTAACACTAAATCCACCCCTGGAATAGCCGAAATTTCTTCCGGCTTCAACTGCGCATAGCAGCCAATAATAACAACGGTCGAATTCGGATTAACTTTCTTCGCTTCTCTAACTACTTTTTTACACTTCTTGTCCGCCTGTTCGGTTACACTACACGTATTAATGACAAACAAATCGGGTTGATCTTGAAACTCTGCGCGTACAAAACCCATCGGCTCAAGAGATCGAGCGATGGAGCTGGATTCAGCAAAATTTAATTTGCAACCAAGAGTGTAAAAAGCGACTTTTTTCATACCTGAAATCAGGATGCAAAGGTAAAACAAAAATGGCGGGAAAACCCGCCATCTTGTCTATAAAAGTATATAAATGCTTAATAAATGTATTATAATTTGGCTGTTTTAACCGTCTTGATAATACGAGCAGCCACTTTGTATGGATCTGCCGCTGAGTTCGGACGACGGTCTTCTAACCAACCTTTCCATCCTTTTTCTACTGCTGCGATAGGGATACGAATCGAAGCACCGCGATCAGAGATTCCATAAGAGAAATCATGGATCGAAGCTGTTTCGTGCTTACCCGTTAAACGCATATGGTTGTCAGCACCATATACCTCGATGTGTTCTTTCACAAACGGAGCAAATGATTGACAAATTTTGTCATATACTTCTTTATTTCCTGCTGTACGTAAAGCTGTATTAGAGAAGTTCGCATGCATACCAGAGCCGTTCCAATCTAATTCGCCTAAAGGCTTGCAGTGCCAGTTTACAGCTACACCATATTTTTCACCTAAACGCTCTAGTAAATAACGTCCTAACCAGATCTCATCACCAGCCTGCTTAGCACCTTTTGCGAACATTTGGAATTCCCATTGTCCTGCAGCTACTTCCGCGTTAATACCTTCAATATTTAAACCTGCGTCGATACACAAGTCCATGTGCTCTTCAATAATTTCACGACCAAATGCATTTTTAGCACCTACTGAACAGTAGTAAGGACCTTGAGGGCCTGGGTATCCATTAGCTGGGAAACCTAGAGGCTTGTTTGTTTCTGGATCCCAAAGGAAATACTCTTGCTCAAAACCAAACCAGAAATCGTTATCATCGTCATCAATAGTCGCACGACCATTCGTTTCATGCGGAGTACCATCAGCGTTCAATACTTCACACATTACTAAATAACCATCACGGCGCGCTGGATCTGGGCAAACATATACTGGTTTTAATAAACAGTCAGAAGAACCTCCTTCTGCTTGTTGAGTAGAAGAACCATCGAAAGACCACATATCAAGGTCTTCTAATTTACCGCTAAAATTGTTCTCAATTTTAGTCTTAGAACGTAAACTTTGTGTTGGCTTGTAGCCATCCAACCAAATGTACTCTAATTTTGATTTAGCCATGATTTTAAACTTGATTTTGAAACAAAAATACTTTTTTAGGAATTCGTATAGCAAAAATATACCTCTTTTTAGGAAAAACAATAGTTTAGGTTAAAAAATCCTATAAAAACAATCGAGTATTTTGCAAAAACTCAAAAAATCCAAATTAAAAACAGAAAATTCAATCCTAATTTTCATTTTTTGACATTTTTTATACCGCATCATTTCGCTATTTTTACCTAGAAATAAAAAATCATATGGCAATCACTCGATTTAAGGCTCTTGAGTTAGCTCAATCCCGTACAGGAACCTCCGTAAAGCTTCCTACAGAAAAAGTTTCGGATTATTATGGTAGCATGACCTTCAGCGATGAAGTAATGCGTTCGCTATTATCCCCAGAAGCTTATTTAAAGATAAATACTGCCATCCAAACGGGATCTAAGATTGATCGCGATGCTGCGGATGAAGTAGCCGCTGCCATGAAATCTTGGGCCATTTCGAAAGGAGCAACCCACTATACGCACTGGTTTCAACCCTTAACAGGTACTACAGCAGAGAAACACGACTCATTCTTTGATATTGATTTAAGCAATGGGAAAGCAGTGGAGAAATTTAAAGGATCAGCCTTAGTGCAACAAGAACCCGATGCATCTTCGTTTCCTAATGGAGGTATTCGTTCCACTTTTGAAGCACGTGGATATACGGGTTGGGATCCATCTTCACCCGCATTCATTATGGAAAATGCGGCTGGAACGGCTACGTTATGTATTCCTTCCGTCTTTGTTTCCTATACTGGAGAAGCTTTGGACTACAAAACACCATTATTGAAATCCATCGAATTAGTAGATAAAGCGGCTACAGCTGTTATTAAAGAGTTCTTCAATCGCGATGTTAGCAAAGTGATCCCGACATTAGGAGCCGAGCAAGAGTATTTCGTAGTAGACGAGGCCCTCTTTAATGCACGTCCCGATTTAGTGATGGCGGGTCGTACGGTTTTTGGTCATGCACCAGCAAAAGG
>JAGWUO010000319.1 GCA_028868395.1 Cytophagales bacterium
TAAATCAAAGTCCGCAATCCAGGCCATTTCATTTCGTACCTCTGCGGGCTGCACTTCAGTGGGCAATTCCATGGGGGTATTGTTTTCTTGCCACAAATACACGGACAAGGACAAGCGCGCATTTTCTCTCTCTACCCATTTAGATTGGAAGAGGTTGTCAAAATACTGCAATTGCGTAGTCGCCTCCAGGGTATCTACAGCAGGACGTTCGCCTAATTCCACACTTCGTTTTACAAATGAAACGCGGGCTTCAGCAATTTTCCGATTTTGGTCGACAATTTTAAAAACACGCACACTTTTCACCCAATTCCAATAGGACGCCATTGCATCGGAGAACAGGTCATTTAGGGCGCTTCTTTGTTGTTGAATCGCCATTTTATTCATCAGCTTCGCTTGTTGTAAACTGGCTCTGCGCTGATCCATGAAAAGATTCTTTGCCAGGGGAACACTGATTCCGATATAGCTGGTTTCTCCTAAGGTTTGGCTTGGATTTAGGCGAGAACCACCTAAGTTTTCCATACCAGAACTCAATTCGACACCGTACCAAGTGGGGATACTTAATTCGGGTGCATGGTACTCGTAATAGTTCTTCCCGTCAAACGTTTTTTGCGTGCTGTAGTGACTCAAGATGGGATCAAAACCTCCTCTTGCTTGCAGGATTTGCGCCTCTGATTTTTGTACACCAATGCTTGCCTGCTTGGCAAGTGGGTGATAGGTTTGCACGATTTTCAAAAACGCTTCTGGATATAATACCGGCGTTTGAGCAAAGCTTGCAAAGCTCAACAGCAAGAAGATAAGTAGCTTATTTTTCATCTTTTTTTACGGTATAAAAATCAGCTGGGAAGCCATTGATATTTCGCCACAATTCGTACCAAAGCGGTACATCATTTAACAAGGCAATACCTTGCGCGCCCGCACCCATTTTAATTTGCTTAGGCCACTTTTTGTCTTTCGGATTTTCCACCACAATGACGCGGAACATCCCTTTCTCATCGATGTTATTTTCCACCGCACGAATCTTGCCAGGGAAAGTTCCGAAACTCTGGTCTGGCCATCCGCCCGCAAATACAATCGCTGGGAAACCATCAAAAATAAACCGCACCTCTTGTCCCGGTGAAACCAAAGGTAAGTCGACGGGTCTGACATACATCTCCACTGCATAATTCGTGTTTTGCGGAACCACTGTTAAAAGCTCTTCCCCATCTTTCAGAATCTCTCCAATACCTGCTTTTTTTGCATTAATTACCTGACCACTTTGAGGCGCTAAAATATAGTACATTCCGTCTCGAATGGTATAACTTGCTACTTGGTTTTCTAGCTTAGCGATTTCCCCTTTTCCCGTTTCGATCATTCCCAAACTTTGGAATTTTTCTCCTTCGGCTTTGTTCATTTTCTCGCTGTATTCCTGGTCTACTCCGCGCAATTCAATTTTCGTATTTTGAATCTCCTGCAGTGTTTGATTTACCTTGTTCTCTGAGATGGTTTTTTTCGCTAATGAGTTTTGCATCGACGCATTGCGTTGTTGGAATTGCGTCTGAGAAATCAAACCCTCTTTGAACATTTTTTGGTTACGTTCGAATTGGTCTTTGACTAAATTATACTCATTGGAAGCAGCTTCAAGTTCGGCTTTTTCTCCGGTTAGTTTCTGCTGCAATGCAGTGATCTTGTTCGTTAATTGATCCTGTTTTAAAGCCTTGGACGAACGTAGATTCGCAATCTGATCCTCGGTTGACTTCACTTTTTGCTCATAAAAAGAGACCGTCCCTTTCTTCGCATCCAGTTGCTCTTGTGTTCTAGAAATCAATTTAGGATCTAAATACTCGGCTT
>JAGWUO010000320.1 GCA_028868395.1 Cytophagales bacterium
TGACCACATTAATTTCCTTAAAATCGCAATTCGAAGAGGAAAATATCATCATCAGCATCTTCATCAACCTATTTTTCATTTACATCGTTTTGCGCTCAAGCGTTTGGATCGAGAAGAAATTAGGGAATGCCGGAACGCAGATTTTGCGTAAGATTTTTGGGGTTATATTGATAGCAATCGCTATTAAGATATTTAAATCACGATTGATGTAGATGGCCAAAAAACAAAAATATTATGTGATTTGGGCAGGTCATCAGACCGGAATCTTTGATTCTTGGGCGGAGACCGAGAAGCATATCAAAGGCTACGCGGGGGCTCAATACAAGTCTTTTGAGTCCAAGTCCGAAGCTGAAAGCGCGGCTAAAAAGAATTATTGGGCCAGCGTTTCTCCTGCTTCGAAGACTAAAACGCCTCGTTTAAATGCGGCTAAAATTGTAGTTCCCAGTATTTCGGTGGATGCTGCCTGTGCAGGAAATCCCGGAGTGTTGGAATACCAAGGAGTCAATACGGAGACAAAAGAGGTCTTATTTGCGCGCGGTCCCTTTCCTGAGGGCACGGTTAACTTGGGCGAATTTTTAGCGATTGTGCACGGCCTTGCCTATTTGAAAAAACTAAATTGTCCCTACCCTTTGTATTCAGATTCGAGAACGGCCATTGCTTGGGTTCGAAATAGAGCCATCAAAACCAACTTGGAGCGCAACGCAAGGACGGAAGAATTATTCAAAATGGTGGATAATGCCATCGAATGGTTAAAAAGCAATCATTATTCTACCAAAGTCTTAAAGTGGGAGACCGAAGACTGGGGTGAAAATCCGGCGGACTATGGCCGAAAATAGATCTATATTTGAGTTCAAACAATTTTCTTTGCATCACGGTAATCCGGGATTGAAAATCAGTACCGAAGCTTGCTTGTTTGGGGCATGGGCCTCACTGAAGGCAAGAGATAATTGCCTCGATATCGGAACGGGATGTGGCTTATTAGCCTCGATGATGGCGCAAGCAAATCCTACCTGTACCGTAAAAGCACTTGAAATACACCCAGGAGTGACAAATGTGGCGGCTGAAAATTTCAATAATAGTCCATTCAAAGATCGTTTGCGAGCAATCGAAGCAAACGTTTTAACGTTTAACCCGGAGGGAAAATTTGACTTCATCTGCACTAATCCTCCCTTTTTCACGAATCACCTTGCCGCTGCGGATGAGGCAAAACACATGGCGATACACGCGGATCATTTGAGTCCGGCTGATTTAGCTGCCTCAATTGATCGATTACTAACAAATGAGGGAGAATTTGCTGTGCTGTATCCGGCTGATGTTTTGGCCCTATTCGAAAAATCACTCCAAGAAAAAGGATTGTATTTAAACGAATGGCAACATATTCATTCCCATCCAAACAGTCCTGTACTACGCGTAATGGCGAGCGGTTCACGTGTGAAAAGCACTCCTCAGCAAAGTCACATTTGCATTAAAAATGAACAAGGCGAATACAGCACTGCATTCATCGAATTATTAAGACCTTATTATATCATCTTTCCTTCGTAATAATTTTGTATTTTTGCTCGTATGTTACAGCTATCCATCGTAGTACCTCTTTATAACGAAGCCGAATCGCTTCCAGAACTATGTTCTTGGATCGACCGAGTGATGCAAGAAAATGCGTTTTCTTACGAAATGATCTTCGTAAATGATGGAAGCAACGACAACTCTTGGGAGGTTTTAAAGCAATTATCAGCACAATATAGCACGCTTCAAGCGATCTCCTTTGCCCGCAATTATGGAAAATCGGCTGCACTTCATGAAGGATTTAGCAAAGCCTCGGGCCAA
>JAGWUO010000321.1 GCA_028868395.1 Cytophagales bacterium
TCCGGCTAATTGACCAGTGTAAATACCGCGGTAAACCTGGTCAAAAGAACGAATGTTCCAATTAGCGCCATTGTCATCTCCATTACGATCCACAAATTGCGCATTGCTTAACTGGTTAAATAAGTTCTTGATTTCGATACTATGATTGTCTGAGAACTTGAAAGCCCAGTTGTGCATCACCCCCACACGAATCGCAGTAGAATATTGTTGATCTGTAAAACTGAAAACGAAATCCGGTTTTCCTGTAGTCAAAATAGACGAGTAGCCATAATCGTTACGAAGCATATTGAACTTCGTGTAAGTGCTGGAATAGTTCACGGCCGTTACATTTCCTACTTTTACGTTACCCAGGTTGAATTTCAAACCACCCGATAAAGAGAAACGCATATCTGGTAAAGCGGTCGATTGAACCGGCACCCAGTTGTTTTTTAAGGATTGACCTATTTGCGCTAACTGTGCAGGTGATGCATTGTTGATTTCTAGTTTCGTTGCTGGGAAAGATTTAGGCAAATCGAAGTATCCTGTATTAAAACCTGTCCAATAGTTTGCTCCGTGCATGGGAGAATAGAACGTCGAATTTGTTGTTCCATCTCTATAAGATGAACTTGCATCGATTGTTAGGAAGTTTTGTTCTGGAATCGTTTTGGTAAAAATCTTCACCACACCCCCCGCGAATTCGCCTGGTAATTCAGCTGCAGGAGATTTGAAAACTAAGATGCGGTCGATTTGACCCGCTGGAATGATATCAAAAGAGAATGAACGCATATCCGTTTCCATCGATGGAGCGAAAGTATTGTTCAATTGTACGGTGTTATAACGTTCGTTTAGACCACGAATGTTAATGAAACGCTCTCCAAAAATCGTAACGCCTGGCACACGCTTCACGACCTCTGCCGCCGTACGGTCTAAAGTCTTCGTGATTTGAGCGGCAGAAATACCACTTACGACTAATTGAGAAGCTTTAATCTCCGAAATCACAGAAACTTCCGTATTCGTTAATCGCTGTGCAACCACTTTTACTTCCGCAAGTGTTGAGCTAGACTCTTGAAGGTTTAAGTTCAAGTCTGTTACTTGCCCTGACTCAACTTTAACGCCCTCATAAATTTTAGATTCGTAACCTACATAAGAGATCTTCAAGGAATAAGATCCTGCCGGAAGTTTCGCGAACGAGAAGAAACCGTTGATATCTGTAGCAGCTCCTTTATTAATGCCTTGCACTAAGATGGTTGCTCCAATAATATCTTCTTTTGTTTTAGCGTCTTTAATGGTTCCACGAAGGGTTCCTTCTTGCGCAAATGCCGCTGCTGAGAGCGTTAAGCATAAAATGAGGAGATTGGTGTATTTGTAAACTGATTTCATAAAAGGAATACTGGTGATTTTGACGACACAAAAGTATTCTCTCTATCCCGGGGCTTCGTTACGGCTATGTTAGGCTTCTGTTATGTACATGTTAAATGAAACCCTATTCGATTAACAATTCCGTAACAAACGTATTTTTTGTAGAAAATTTCACTTTTCTACACTGTTTTATGGTACAATTTCAAGTTTTTGCATTTTTTATAGAAGAACTTTCTTGGAAAAGTGAAAATTAACACGGATTTAATTTGCAGGTAATTTGAAACGCCTAGTTTTGGGACAACAAACGGAAATCATTCCGCCTAAGTTTATTAAAATCAAGCATTATGAAAAAGTTCATCAACAAAAACACCGTGGCTGCCTTATTTTTCGCAGCTAGTCTGTCTGTCGTTTCTGCCGCTAATGGAGCAGAATTATCTCTTCCCGTGAACATCGAATCTGTAGGTAAATTAAAATATATGGTGTC
>JAGWUO010000322.1 GCA_028868395.1 Cytophagales bacterium
AATAATACCCGCAGCACCCATATCCTGAATACCGATCACACAACCCGCTTCGATGATTTCCAAAGAAGCCTCTAACAACAATTTCTCTTGGAATGGATCCCCTACTTGAACCGCAGGCAATTTCTCCGATGATTTCGCCGTAATATCTTCAGAAGCAAAACTAGCACCCCCAATTCCATCTTTACCCGTCGCAGAACCCACGATAAATACGGGATTACCTACACCATAGGAAATAGCCGATGCTTGTGTTCCTACCTTTAAAATACCAGCTGAAAACGCATTAACCAGCGGATTCACATTATAACAATCATCAAATTGGACCTCACCACCCACGGTAGGGATTCCAAAGGCATTACCATAATCTCCAATCCCCTTCACGACACCTTTCACTAACCACTTCGTTTTCGCTAAATCAATGTTACCAAAACGTAAAGAATTCAATTGCGCAATCGGACGCGCACCCATCGTGAAAATATCACGATTGATACCACCTACCCCTGTCGCCGCACCTTGGTAAGGCTCTAAAGCAGATGGGTGATTATGTGATTCAATCTTGAAAGCGCAACCTAAACCATCTCCTAAATCAACCAAACCGGCATTTTCCTCACCCGCTTTCGCTAACATACGTGGAGAGTCTTTAGGCAAAGTCTTCAACCAAACGATTGAATTCTTGTAGCTACAGTGCTCAGACCACATAACAGAGAAAATAGACAATTCGGTAAAATTAGGCTTGCGACCTAAAATCTCCTGAATGCGATCATACTCTTCGGGCAATAATCCTAATTTTTTGGCTGTTTCGACGGTGGGAAGGGTTCCGATTGATTCCACTTAATTGAGTTTAAAATTGAAATGCAAAGATAGGAAATCTTACGCATTGAGCATAAAAATTAAAGCATAAAGCATAGAGCAAAAAGCATAAATTTGGAATAAAAAATGGCTGAAGCCCATTTTTTATAGTATGAGTAGGAAAAAACATTTGCAACAAAAACATTTCTAAAGTCATTCGCGAAGCGAATACCTGCTTTGTGCTTTGTGCTTTGCTCTTTGTGCTTTAGATTTAAAGAAAATCTACGACTTTCGTTAAATCCCCCAATACTCCCGATCCTCCGGGACGTCGACATCTCGGAATTTATCGGAGAAGTGAATGATTTCACAGAGCATCGGATTTTGGCGCCAAAATTTACCCAATCCCTGGTCGCCACTCCAACGGTTAAACAAAGGACGCAAGGCAGAGGGAATTAAAACTGGCGGAGAATTGACCCCTTGAAATGAGGCAACGATGGCTCTTTCAGGATTAGCTAGTGAAGTTAAATTCTTCAAATGGCTAGAGGTTAGGAAAGGCAAATCACACAAGAGCACTAAGACATCTTTGGAGTAATCAATCGTTTTTAAACCCACTGCTAATGATTCTCCCATTCCTTTGTCCCAGTCCTTTACCTGGACAAAAGACAAGGTTGAGAACTCTTTTTGTAAATTTTCGATAATTCGAATGGATTGTTCTACCTCCGCCCCTAAACAAACTTGAACTTCTTTACATACACTAAAAGCTAATCGAATGGAGCGTTCTAAAAGGCTTTGGCCCTGATACACTAATAATTGTTTGGCTTCTCCTAAACGGGACGAAGCGCCCGCCGCTAAAATTAATCCTGTCATCTGCTCTTTTGAATTTCACTAATTTAAATAAAAATAATTAAAGCAGAGGTGCTAATTTTAGGGAATGCTTCGAGAAAACGAAATCCAATTTATTCAAGAAAATCTCCACAGGGATCCGGTTGCGATTGCCCTGGAAGCAGCAAAATACCCTGATTTAGACATTCC
>JAGWUO010000323.1 GCA_028868395.1 Cytophagales bacterium
AACGAAACCCTTGCCCGCGTGGCGAGTGGCGAAACCGATATCTTAATCGGAACACACCGCCTGGTGAACAAAGATGTACATTTCAAGCAATTGGGCTTGATGATTATTGATGAAGAACAGAAGTTTGGAGTAAAGGTTAAAGACCGCTTGAAAGAAATGCGCGTGGATGTGGATGTTTTGACCTTAACAGCCACTCCGATACCTAGGACGCTTCATTTTTCCTTGATGGGAGCCCGGGATTTGAGTATTATTGCCACTCCTCCGCCTAACCGCCAGCCGGTTGAAACGAAATTAGTCGTCTTATCTGATGAAATCTTGCGTGATGGGGTAAGAGAGGAATTGAACCGAGGCGGCCAAGTCTTTGTGGTTTACAACCGCATTGGAGAGCTAGAAAGTATTGCGAACCGCATCTTACGCCTTGTCCCGGATGCTAAAATCGCCGTTGCCCACGGTCAAATGGAAGGCGATCAGCTTGAGAAAATTATGATGGGCTTCATCGAAGGCCACTACGACGTACTCGTCGCAACCAACATCATCGAATCCGGACTTGACATTCCGAATGCAAATACAATCTTCATTTTAAATGCCAACAATTTCGGACTTTCAGATCTTCACCAAATGCGGGGTCGTGTAGGTCGATCAAATAAAAAGGCCTATTGCTATCTGGCTACGCCGTCTTTAGCAAATTTGACGAGCGATGCACGTAAACGATTAAGTGCGCTAGAGGAATTCTCGGATTTAGGCGATGGTATCAAAGTGGCCATGCGCGATTTGGATATTCGGGGTGCTGGAAATTTGCTAGGCGCGGAACAAAGCGGATTTATCAATGATTTAGGCTACGACATGTACCACAAGATTCTGGATGAGGCGGTGCAGGAATTGAAGGAAAATGAGTTCCGAAAACTGTTCGAAGTCGATTTAGAACAGGTAGCAGAAAGCTTGAAAGTGGACTGTACAATCGAAACAGATTTACGCGTATTGATTCCAGAGGAATATGTCCAAAGCATCTCCGAACGTCTCGCCCTCTACACCCGTTTGGATGAAATTGAGGACGAAGAAACGCTGGCAGCGTTTATTAAAGAGATTAAAGACCGCTTTGGCGATTTACCGAACGAAGTTCAAGATATGATTGAATTAGTGAAGTGCAGATGGAAGGCTCAGGTTTTGGGAATTGAAAAAATCCTCTTGAAAAACAATAATCTCAAGTTCCATTTCGTTTCATCGGAGTCTGCACGGCCACTTGACCAAAACCTCATCGTGAAGGTTATCTCCTTCGTTAATAACAAAAAAGGATTGTGTCAATTGCGAGAAAAAGCAGGAAAAATGATTCTCCAAATCGACAAGGTGAGTAGTATTCAAGAATTAAATACTATTTTAGTGGATATTTTAGGGTAATTAATACCTTTGTTAATTGATTCTATATTAAAGGAATATAAATGAGTACGAAATTAAGATTAATCCTAGGGATGCTAAGTTGTGTGGTTTTACTCACCTCTTGCCCAAGTGGACTAAAAAATGGAAATCCGAACAGCCTAAAAGTGGGTAAAAAATCCACTGTTACTGGCCTCGCGTACAATAGCAAAAAAGGCGGATTCCAAGTCAACAAATCCTATAAAGGACCTATCGTAGGACCTAATTTGGTATTTATCGAAGGAGGTCGCGTTACCCTAGGTGGTGGCGAAGAAGATGTGATGAAGCGCAACGATAATCGCCAGCGCACTGTCACGATTCAGTCTTTCTACATGGACGAAACGGAGATTGCTAACTTGCATTACTTAGAATATTTAGATGCCATTAAGCGTGATTC